>QHSM01000419.1:2652-9143 GCA_003221595.1 Candidatus Rokuibacteriota bacterium
GATAGTCGATGAAGCTGCCGCCGCGGATGTTGCCGATCTCGTCGTAGGAGATTTCTTCGAAGAGCGCCGGCGCCAGCCCCATGGTCAGGCCGCCGTGGACCTGGCCCTGCACGATCATCGGGTTGATGATGTTGCCGCAGTCGTCGATGGCGACGAACCGGCGCACTTTCACCGCGCCCGTCCCGGAGTCGATGTCGACCACGCAGATGTAGCTGCCGAACGGGTAGGTGAGGTTCGGCGGATCGTAGTAGCTGACGGCCTCGAGCCCGGCTTCCATCCCCTGCGGGTGGTTGGTGTAGGCCGCGAAGGCGATGTCCTGGATGGTCTTCGACTTGCCCGGCGCGCCCTTGACCGAGAATTTCCCCGGCTCCCACACGAGGTCGTCCTCGGCGGCTTCGAGGAGATGGGCCGCGATCTTGCGGGCCTTGTCGCGCACTTTGCGGGCGGCGACCGCCGCGGCGGCGCCGGCGACCGGCGTCGAGCGGCTCGCGTAGGTGCCGAGCCCGTAGGGCGCGGTGTCGGTGTCGCCTTCCTCGATCTGGATGTCGGCGGCGGGAATTCCCAGCTCCTCGGCCAGGATCTGAGCATAGGTCGTCTCGTGGCCCTGGCCCTGCGACTTCGTGCCGAACCGCGCGATGGCCTTGCCGGTCGGGTGCACGCGGATCTCGCAGCTGTCGAACATCTTGATGCCGAGGATGTCGAAGTGCTTGGACGGGCCGGCGCCCACGATCTCGGTGAAGCTCGAGATGCCGATGCCCATGAGCTGGCCGCGCTTGCGTTTCTCGACCTGCTCGCGCCGGAGGTCGGCGTAGCCGATCGTGTCCATGGCTTTCCGCAGCGCGCCCGCGTAGTTGCCGCTGTCGTACTCCCAGCCGAGTGCCGACTTGTACGGGAACTGCTCGGGCTTGACGAAGTTCTTCATGCGGAAGTCCGCCGGATCCACGCCGAGCTGATGGGCCATCAGGTCGACCATACGCTCGATGGTGTGCACGGCCTCGGTCACGCGGAACGAGCAACGATACGCGATGCCGCCGGGCGGCTTGTTGGTGTAGGCGCCGTCCACCTCGACGTGGGCGGCCTTGAGGTCGTACGAGCCGGTGCAGACGTGGAACAGCCCCGCCGGAAACTTCGACGGATTCGCGGCGGCGTCGGTGTAGCCGTGATCGGCGATCGTCTTGATCCGGAGCGCCGTGAGCGTGCCGTCCTGCTTCGCGGCCAGCTCGGCCGTGATGTGATAGTCACGCGCGAACGAGTCGGCCTGGAGGTTCTCCATCCGGTCCTCGATCCACTTCACCGGCTTGCCGGTGAGCACCGAGGCGGCGACCGCGATAACGTAGCCCGGATAGACCGGCACCTTGCCGCCGAAGCCGCCGCCGATGTCGGGCGAGATGATCCGGATCTTGTGCTCGGCCAGGCCGACGTGCCCGGCCACCAGCGCGAACACCGTGCGGATCGCGTGCGGCGCCTGGGTTGTCATCCAGACCGTGAGCTTGTCCAGCGCCTTGTCGAAGTGGGCGACACAGCCGCACGTCTCGATCGACGCGACGTGGATGCGCGGCAGATAGATGTCTTCCTTGACCGTCACGGCCGCGTCGGCGAAGGCGCGGTCGGTGGCGCCCTTGTCGCCCCACTCCCAGTGCCAGATGTGATTGTCCTTCTTGTCCTTCTTGTCGGTGCGTAGCACAGGCGCGCCGGGCTCGAGCGCTTTCCTCGGGTCGACAACGACGGGCAGGGGATCGTACTGGACCTCGCGGCAGCACCATCTGCGTGTCCGACATGAGGGTCGGCATCCAGTGCAGGTTGTACTTGGCGAGGTCCTCGCCCGTGATGACCGCGAGAACGCCGGGGACGGCCAGCGCCTTCGTGCTGTCGATCTTCTTGAGCTTCGCGTGGGCGTGAGGGCTCCGGACGATGTCCAGGTAGAGCATCCCCGGCAGCTGCACGTCGTCGACGTAGGTGCCCTTGCCGCGGATGAAGCGCGGGTCTTCCTTCCGCTTGAGCGAATGTCCCATGCCTCCGACTTCGGGCGAGGTTCTGAGCGCCATCACGCGCCTCCGGCGAGCTTGACGGCCGCGTGCTGGACCGCCTTGACGATGTTCACGTAGCCGGTGCACCGGCAGAGGTTGCCCGAGATGGCCCAGCGGATGTCGTCCTCGGTCGGCGACGGATGCTTCTTGAGGAAGGCATAGCTGGTCATCAGCATGCCGGGCGTGCAGTAGCCGCACTGAAGCCCGTGCTCGGCCATGAAGCCTTCTTGCAGCGGATGGAGCTTGCCGTTCTGCTCGAGCCCCTCGACCGTCATGAGCTCCTTGCCCTGAGCCTGGACGGCGAACACGGTGCACGACTTCACGGGCCGCCCGTCCATGAGGATCGTGCAGGCGCCGCAGTGAGTCGTGTCGCACCCGATATGCGTGACGGTCAGCCGCAACACTTCCCGGATCATGTGGACCAGGAGCAGGCGCGGCTCGACGTCGGCCTGGTGCTTTTCGCCGTTGATCGCGAGCTTCACGAGCATCGTCGTCCCCCTCAGTATGGCTCGCGCTTCAAGCCCGTGTCGTCACGCCTTGGGCGCGCTCGACCGCCTTGCGAAGCGCGCGGGCCGTCAGCACCCGCACGAGGTCCTTCTTGTATTCCACGGAGCCGCGAAGGTCGGCGGAGGGTTCGGAGGCCTCAGCGGCGAGCTCGGCGGCGCGCTTGATCGTCGCCTCGTCTGGATTCTTGCCCTTCAGCGCGGCCTCGGCCTTCGCGGCCTTGATGGGGGTCAGCCCGACATTCGTGAGCCCGATGCCGACCTCTTCGCACCTGCCGCCGGCGTCGAGCGTGAGCTGCGCCGCCACCGCGGCCGTGGCAAAGTCACCGACCTTCCGCTCGAGCTTCAGGTAGGCGCCTCGGCTGCGGGCCGCGGGCAGGGGGATCCTGATCTCGGTCAGGATCTCGTCCGGCCTGAGGCTGGTGGCGAACGGTCCCGTGAAGAACGACGCGATGGGGATGCGCCGCTCGCCCTTCGGGCCCACCGCCACGACCTCTGCGCCGGATGCCAGCATCGTCGCCGGGTGGTCGTTGGCCGGGTCGGCGTGAGCCAGATTGCCGCCGACGGTGGCGAGATTGCGGACCACCGGATCGGCGATGACCTTTGACGTGTCGTGGAGTAACGGATAGCGGGTCCGGATCAGCTCGGACTCTTCAAGCTCCGACTCGCGCGTGAGCGCGCCGATCCGGAGGAAGCCCTCGCCCTCGCGGATGTACGCGAGGCCGGGGATGCCGTTGATGTCCACGACGTGCGCGGGGCTCGCGAGCCGGAGCTTCATCAGCGGGATGAGGCTCTGGCCCCCGGAGAGGACCTTGGCGTCGTCACCGAGCCGGGTTAGGAGTGCCGTCGCCTCGCCGATCGTGGTCGGGGCGTGGTAGTCGAACGCGGCAGGAATCATCGTCGTGGTCTCCTGCAAGCAGGAATCCTCGGCCCGCCACGGAAGATCCCGCCGTCGGCGGGCCGAGGGTTGATCAGCGGTGTCTCAGCGGCCTATCAGCTTGTTCAGCTCTCCGAGCGGCACCACCCGACCGTGCAGTGGCAGGATCTGATCCACCGCCAGGTTCAGCCGTGTGATGTTGTCGGCCAGGCTCACCCAGGTCGGGTTCACCGACGCGGGCGCCGGCGCGTTCGGGGCCAGCGGCGTGTAGACGTCGGCCTCGACCAGCAGCTTTTCCTTCGGCAGGTGGACCATGACGATCCCGCTGTGATGGATGTTGTCGGCGATCTGATGGATGTCCACCGTCCGGGATCCGTCGGTCAGCGTGCGCTTGGCGCCGGTACTCTCGACCGCGCCCTTCTTGCCGGCCTTCGCCAGACGATCCGGGTTCAGCGTGGCCGGCGCGGCCAGCATCTTCTCGAGGAACGCCTTGTTCGCGTCGTGGGCGACGATGGTCGCGCCCTCCGCCGAGACGGCGCGCAGGCCGCCGGAGTGATCGAAGTGGTGATGGCTGGCGATCACGTACTTGATCGGCTTGCTCGAGAGCTTCTTGACCTCGCCCAGCACGGTGGCGGCGCGGTCGTCGTTGATCGGGCTTTCGACGAGGAGCAGGTGGTCCTTCATCTCGATGAGGACGCTGTTATGACTGCCGCCGGACAGGAACCACACCCCGTCGGCCACCATCTGACTGGTCACCCTCGCGTAGGGCGCGGGCGTCTGGAGGACCGGATCGGGGATCGCGATGTTCACGGCGGCGTTGGGCTGCACGTCGGTCACCGTCAGGTCGAGCGTGGGGTGGCCGCCGATCGTCTGCTTGATCTTCATCGGGAATTTCACGCCGCCGAAATCCTTGTAGTCCGAATACTGGATCTCGACCGGCATGTCGCCGAGTACGGCGTTCGGGACCACGGCCTCGATCTTCTCGACCAGATTCTGGCCGCTGATCGACACCCGAACCCGGAAGCGCCCCGGTGCGGTGAACGAGAACGTGTTGCCCTGGACGGCGGCGTTGCTCGCCATCGCCATCTTGATCACGCCGTGTGGCGTGGTCCACAGCTGTAGCTGCCGATCGGCCAGCGTGACGGGCACGGGAGAGACCGTCTCGCCCGTCACGTTCCAGGCGAAGTCACCGCGCGCCGCGAAATTCTGGCGCTGCTCGGCGCCCGGAGCCAGGCCGCCACCGCCGCCGCCGCGCTGCGGGGTTTCGCCGACGGTGCGCACGATCTCGTCGCGGATCGAGGCAGTCTCGTAGCTCACCGTGCGCGTGAAGCTCTTGACGACGAACCGGGGCCACGGAAGGTCCGGGCCGTAGTTCTGTCCGACCTGAAAGTTCACACCGTTGCCCGAGTACTGGATCGACTTGACGCTGCCGGCGCCCATCGCCCTCGCGATCGGCTCGAGGGCCGCGCGGTTGTCCTGCGCGGACGCGGCGAGCGGTGAAAGGACCAGAACGACGGCCATCAGGGTCACGGAGATGGGTCGGCGCATGCTGACCTCCCGGGATGGTCGGATCGGTGGTCGGGATGCTAGCAGCGGGCGTCGCTGGCGTCAAACGTCCGAAGCGGGTAGAGTCCCGGGTTGTCGCCCATATCACTCCGTTACCGTGAAAGGAGCAGACCTTGAGCACACAGCCAGTGACATCTACCGCCCGTGACGTGGTCCGAGGGGTCGCGCCGAAGCTCATCGACCTCAGCGAGAAGGTGCTCTTCGGCGACGTCTGGGAGCGGCCGGGACTCTCCAAGCGCGACCGGAGCTTCATCACCGTCGCGGCGCTCATCGCCACGTACCGGACCGACCAGTTGCCGGGACACCTCGAGCGCGCGCTGAACAACGGCGTCACGCGCGAGGAGATCGGCGAGATCATCACCCATCTCGCGTTCTACGCCGGCTGGCCCGCCGCCATGACTGCCGGGACGATCGCCCGCCGCATCTTCGACGCGAGGAAGCCATGAAGGTCGGGTTCATCGGCCTCGGCACGATGGGACGCCACATGGCGTCCAACTTGATGAAGGGCGGCCACGAGCTGGTCGTGAACGACGTGCGCCGCGAGGCGGCGGCGCCGCACCTGAAGGCCGGCGCGACCTGGGCCGACACGCCGCGCGCCGTCGCCGCGGCAACGGAAGTCGTGTTCACGTCGCTGCCGGGGCCGGTGGAAGTCGAGGCAGTGGCCCTCGGCGAGCAGGGGCTGCTTTCGGGGATGGCGGCCGGCAAGGTCTACTTCGACCTCTCGACCAACTCGCCCGCGCTCGTGCGGCGGATCCACGAGGTGTTCAAGCAGAAGGGCGTCCACATGCTCGACGCGCCCGTGAGCGGCGGGCCGCGCGGTGCCGAGTCGGGCCGGCTCGCCCTCTGGGTCGGGGGAGCGGAGGACCTCTTCAAGCGCTTGAAGCCGGTGCTCGACGCGATCGGCGATCAGGCCTACTACGTCGGCCCGATCGGCGCGGGCTCGGTGGCGAAGCTCGTCCACAACTGCGCGGGCTACGTCATCCAGACGGCGCTGGCCGAGGTCTTCACGATGGGCGTCAAGGCGGGCGTCGAGCCCATCGCGCTCTGGAAGGCCGTGCGGCAGGGCGCCGGTGGGCGGCGCCGGACGTTCGACGGGCTCGCCGATCAGTTCCTGCCGGCGAAGTTCGAGCCGCCGTCGTTCGCGCTACGGCTGGCCCACAAGGACGTCACCCTGGCCACGGCGCTCGGCCGCGAGCACAAGGTGCCGATGCGGCTGGCCAACATCACGCTCGAGGAGATGACCGAGGCGCTCAATCGCGGCTGGGCCGAGCGCGACTCGCGCGTGGCGATGCTGCTGCAGGAGGAGCGCGCGGGCGTCCAGATCAAGGTGACGGAAGAAGCGATCCGGGAAGCGCTGGCGATCGACAAGACGCCGCCGCGCTGAACCGGACCTGCTCGGGGCCTGGGTCCGACGCGATTCCCAGGGGCGCCCCGGCCGAGCCGGGGCGCCTCCGAGCGCGCGCCGGGATGCTATTCGCGACTGAGCCAGGCTTGTAACTCAGCCCGCAAAGCGGCGGC
>QHSM01000420.1 GCA_003221595.1 Candidatus Rokuibacteriota bacterium
CAACGTCTCAACATTGCTGGGAAAATATATTGGACACGCGCCTCCTCCGATCGCATCGTGAACCTGTTCGAGCTTCGTCCTCGACAACCCTCACAGTCCGTGGCGTTGAAGGAGGACTCTATGGCGGGCACGGTAATGACCCTTGGCTTCCTCGCCGTGATCGTGATTGCGATTGTCGTTGTCGCCCGGTACGTGGCCATGCGGCGGAAGCGGACCGAGGAGGCGGTGATCCTCCAGTCGCAGCTGTCGGACGCGATCGCTCGTGAGGCGCTGCTACATAGTCTGCGCATCACGCCGAATGCGCGCGTCTCGGGCTGGCGCAAATCGCAGACGACGATCGAGGTGTCAGGCGAGGTTCCGACGCCCGAGCTTCGCGAACGGGTGATGCGGATCGTCGGTGCCGAGGCGTGGAGACTTCGGCCAGACGTGACAACCGTCGATCACCTCTTCATCGTTCCGCCGTCGCCCCGGGTGCCGGACTCGCTCGCGGGTCGCCGATAGGGCGAACTCCGGCTCGGCGCAGCGTGACGTAGGTCCTCCGCGCGGAGGGTGAGGGCGATGCGATCCGCCGGCCTACTCGTCGCGTTCTCCGTGCTCACCTCCGCCGCCACGGCCCATGCCGAGTGCCGGTGGAGTGTGAGGTGGCCCAGCGACGACCGGATATGGGCAATCCCGTGGGGCACCGTCCCCCACGACAGCTTCCTCACGAAGGGGGAATGCGAAGGGGCCATTCAGAGCATGCTCCGGGAGGCGATCAGAGGCCAAGCCTTACTCGTCGAGGTGCCTGCGTGCGTCTGCGTCCCGGGCCGCGATGATCTGGCGCGCCGCCTTCCCGTTACAGGTCGTTCGCCGAGTACGAGAGGTTGAAGGACTTGTTGCACAGCGGGAAGTCCGGGACGATGTTCTTCAGCACGGCGTATTCGAGCGCGGGCCAGTTCCGGAACGACGGATCGACGACCTTGAGGCGGGCGAGCGACGCAGGGCCGTCGGCGATCGCCCAATGCCAGACCGGTCCACGCCACGCCTCGACGAGGCCAAAGGCGTAGGCCCCCGACGCCAGCGGGGGCAGTGGCGCCCGCGTGAGCCCGTCGTCCCGGGGCTCGGCCGTCGCGCGAATCAGGCGCGCCGCCTCGCGTACCTCGTCGAGGCGCACCATCGTGCGGGCCCACACGTCGCCGGTCTCGTACACCGGCACGTGGACCTCCACCTCGTCATAGCCGGCGAACGGCGCATCGCGCCGGACGTCCGCGTCGATTCCACTCGCCCGCCCGACCAGACCGACCACCTGCATCTCAGTCGCCGTCGCCGGGCTGAGCCGCCCGGTCCCCTGCAGCCGTTCGAGCACGGTCGTGTTGTCGAGGCAGAGCCGCGCGATTTCGACGAACTCGATGACGAGCTTCTCCACGATCGCGGCGGCGTCCGTCACCGACGCGGTCGCGATCGGTCCGGCGACGCCACCCGGGACGACCGCGCCGCGAAGCAGCCGGTGTCCAGTCAGACGCTCGTTCAGCCGCAGCAGCTCCTCGCGGATCCGGAAGCAGTGCGCGTGGCCGAACGAGAATCCGGTGTCGTTGATGATCATGCCGACGTCGCCGACGTGGTTGTAGAGCCGCTCCAGCTCGAGAAGCACCATCCGAAGCCGACGGGCTCCCGGCGGCACCAGGCAGCCGGCGAGCGTCTCGATCGCCTGGCAGAAGGCGAGGGCGTGTCCGAGGCTCGTGTCACCCGAGATCCGCTCGGCGAGGGCGGTCGCCCTGTCCAGGGGTAGCCCCTCGAACAGCTTCTCCGTGCCCTTGTGAACGAAGCCGAGTCGCGTCTCGAGGTTCACGATGGTCTCGCCTTCGACGCTGAATCGGAAGTGTCCCGGCTCGATGATTCCGGCGTGGACCGGCCCGACGGTGATCTCGAAGATGCCCTCGCCCTCGACACGGCGAAACGGGAAGGCCTCGCCGGCGTCGACGGTCCGGGTGCCCCTGCGGGACGAGGCCGAAGAGATCGTGGATCTCGCGCTCGAAGCGGCTGGCCGCGAACGAGCGGGTAGCGAGCGAGGCAAAGCTCGCCGTGGCCGTCGGGACCGAGACGAGCACGGTCAGCGCCGGCGACAGTCTCGGCGGCGCGAACACATAGGCGAGCGTGAAATCGTCACCGCTGGCGCGCGTGTCGGCGGCGCCGAGAAACTGGCAGCGAACGCCGAGCGTCAGCAGGCGATCGGCGAGCGCGGGGATCTCCCTCGAGGGCAAGCGGCACTCGATCGAGAGCGCCGACGAAGAGGCCACGCCTGATGCGCCGGCCGCGATGACCGCGTGCTGAAGGAGGTCCACTGAGATGGGCGCCTCTGCCATCTTAGGGCACCACGATGGCGACGATTCGGTTGAGCGCGTCGCCGAGACCCGGCGGCCAGGCGAGGCCGGTGACGAGGAGCAGGAGGAGCGCGACGGCGCCGGGCAGGGCCGCGCGCCAGCCGTGAGCCTCCATCGCCGGCTCCCGCGGCGGCGTTCCGTACAGGATTGCGTGGCCACCGCGCAGGAGCCCGGCGAAGGCGATCACCAGCAGAACCAGTGCGGCGCTCGCGACGAGGGGAAACCCCTGGCGGAAGCAGGCGGCGAGGATCATCACTTCACTGACGAAGAGCCCGAACGGGGGCAGGCCGACGAGCGCCAGGATCGCGGCGAGAAACAGGGCCCCCGATCGCGGCAGGCCGCGCATCAGGCCGCCGACGGCCGCGATCTCGGTCGAGCCATAGGCGGCCCGGATACGGCCGGAGACGAGAAACGCGATCGACTTGGCCAGCGCATGGTTGGCGATGTGAAGCAGGGCGCCGGCCGTGCCAAGGACGCCCCCGACGCCGAGCCCGATACACACGAGGCCGATGTGCTCGACGCTCGAGTAGGCGAGCATGCGCTTGTAGTTGGCCGAGATCCACAGAAACGCGGCAGCGACCGCGACCGACAAGAGCCCGAGCGCCAGCAGAATGTTCTGGGCGAAGCGCGGCCCGGCCGCCACATCCACGGCGGGCTTGAATCTCACGATTGCGTAGACGCCGACGCTCAGCAACACGCCTGACATGAGCGCGCTCACGGGCGCGGGCGCCTCGCTGTGGGCGTCGGGGAGCCACGTGTGCATCGGTGCGAGCCCGGCCTTCGTGCCATAGCCGACGACGAGAAACACGAACGCCAGCTCCATCACCCGCGGCGCCAGCCCGGGCGCGAGGCGCTGAAGCGTCGTCCAGCGGAGCGCGTGCGCCTCGTCGCCGAACTGCTGGATACCGGCGAAATAGACCAGCACGGTGCCCAGGAACGCAATGGCGATTCCGATCGAGCAGAGAAGCAGATACTTGTAGGACGCCTCGAGCGAGGCGCGCGTCCGCTCGAAGTTGACGAGGAAGACCGAGGCGAGGGTGGTGCCCTCGATCGCGACCCACATGAGCCCGACGTCGTCGGTGGAGACCGCCACGAGCATCGTGAACACGAAGAGGTGGAAGAGCGGATAGAAGCGGCCCCCCGTCGTCTGGGCCAGGTAGCGCGGGGCCTCGGAGGCGGCGAGGGCCGCGACGATGCCGATCAGGGCGATCATCCACCCCGAAAGCGCATCGGCGCGGAGGAACCCGTCGAGCGCGACGAGCGGCGGTCCCTGGTTGACGCGCACGCTCACGGCGAGCGCCGCCGTCAGGGTGAGCCCGGCCGTCAGCGTGTGCAGAGCGGTCGCGACCCGGCCGACCGCTCGCCACAGCAGCACGGCGCCGATCAAGGGCACGGCGAGGAGGACCCCGAGCATCATCCGCGGAGCTCCCGTAAATGGTCCACGTCGATCGAGTCGTGCTCGCGGCGCACCTGGACCACGACCGCCTCCATGATCAGCACGATCACGAGCACATCGAGAAAGACGCCGGCCTCCACGATGCCGGGAAGCCCGTAGGTCGCCAGGATCGCCAGGCCGAAGATCCCGTTCTCGAAGACGAGGAAGCCGAGAATGTGGCCGAGCGCGTCACGGCCAGTCACGCAGAGCAACAGGCCGATGAGCGCCATGGCGAACGCCAGCGGGATCGCGCGCTCCGTCGGCAGCTCGGCCGCCGCGGTGACCGGCAGCATGATGACGTACGCGGCGACGACGAGCGCACCCGCCCCCAGCAGCGTGATGCCAGACGACCGGCCGGGTGCGACCGGTCGCACCGGCGCGCCCGACCCGATACGGGCGAGGACGCGCGGGATCACCCACCCCTTGACCACGACGAAAACCGCGGCCACCAGCAGAAGGCCGCGCCGCTGAGCCAGCACGCCGATGGTGCTCGCGAGAGCCGCGAGCAGCAGCGACTGGGCGACGAACAGCCGGAGTCGGGCCGGCCAGCTCTGCCGCCAGACGATCAGCAGCGTGACTACCAGGCCCAGGAAGGCGAGGAGATTCGACCCGGTCGTCATTGAACGAGGATGACCGCCATGAGCGACAGGAAGGCGAGCGCAAACGACCCGGCGAGCAGCTCGGGAACGCGGAAGAGCCGGAGCTTGGCCACCGAGGTCTCGAGCACCGCGACCGCACCGGTGAGCACGGCGAGCTTGCCGCCGAGGGCCACCAACCCGAGGAGTATCGAAGAGAGCCCGGCGGAGCCGGTGAGGCCCCAGGGGACGAACAGGTTCGCCAGGAGCGTCATGAACAGGAAAAACTTCATGGCGCCGGCCCACTCGACGAGGGCGAGGTAGCGCCCCGAGTATTCGAGCACCATCGCCTCGTGGATCATGGTGAGCTCGAGGTGGGTCGCCGGATTGTCCACCGGGAGGCGTCCGGTCTCGGCGAGCATCACGATGAAGAACGCGGCAAACGCCAGGAGATGGGCGGGATTCGCGGCCAGCCAGGGCTCACCCGCGAAGCGCTCGACGACCCGGCCCAGATCGATCGTGTCGGCACGGAGAGCGAGCGCGAGCACGGCCACGATGATGGTCGGCTCGGCGAGCGCCGCAACGGCGACCTCGCGACTGGCCCCCATGCCGCCGAACGCGCTGCCGGCGTCCAGACCGGCCAGGGCGAGGAAGAACGTGCCGAGCATGAAGAGGTAGACGAGCAGGATGATGTTGCCGGCGAACGCCAGCGGGGGCCGCGCCACCAGGACCGGCACGATGAGCGCGCTCACCAGGACGGTCGCCACCAGCACGAACGGCGCCACGCGAAACACCCACGAGGTCGTCGTCGAGACGACCGCCTCTTTCCCCAGGAGCTTTCGCAGATCGGCATAGGGCTGCCACGGGCGAGGACCCTGCCGGCCGACGAGCCGGGCCTTCAGCGTCCGGAGCACGCCCACCAATAGCGGCGCGGCCAATCCGACGACGAGAAGCTGGAGACCCGCCGCCACGACCTCGGCGATCACGTGAGCACCAGCATCAGCAGAAGGGCGGCCAGGATGTACGCGAGATACAGGTTTGGGCTCCCGGATTGGGCGGCACCGGCTACTCGCGTCCCGGCGCGGAGCAGGTCGAGCGCCGGCCGGTAGAGCCAGTCGTGAAAGATCGAGCGCGTGGGATTCTCGTACTCGATGCGCTCGACGAAGAAGCGCGACTCCGGGTGGAACTCGATGTCGAGCCGTTTGGTAGGCCGATAGAAGAAGTCGAAGACGCGCTTGAAGGGGTTCGCAAACGCGGTGGCCGTGTACTCCATCCGTGCCGTCTGCACCATGCGACCGCAGCCCCACGTCTCGTAGTCGCGCGTCCGGCGCGAGGCGCGGGCGAGCGGCAGCGCCACCAGCGGGATGAGGAGCGCGCCGCCGAGCGCGATGGCAATCGCGAGAGTGGAGAGACTGGCGTAGCCGCCCGCCATGCGCAGCGTCAGCCAGTCGCCCAGGGTGACCGGCGCGGCGGCTCCACCGAGAACGGACGCCGAGACGGCGCCGAACACGGGAACGACGAGCGTCGGTCCGAGCCCGAGGCCGACACACGCCGCCGCGAGCGTCACCATGGCCACGCGCATCGCCACGGGCGCCTCGACGGCGGAGGCGGCCGCATCGCTCCGTGGCAGGGCGAGGAACGTGATCCCGAAGGCCTTGACGAAGCATGCCATCGCGAGGCCGCCGGTCAGCGCGAGACTCGCGATACCCAGGATGAAGACGAGATTGAGGCCCACCGCGGCCAGGTGCCGGTTCTGGAATAGCGCTACGAACGTCAGCCATTCGCTCACGAAGCCGTTGAACGGCGGAAGCGCCGCGATCGAGGCCGAGCCGACGAAGAAGCAGGCCGCTGTCCAGGGCATGCGCTTGACGAGCCCACCCATGGCTTCCATGTTGCGGGTGCCGGTGGCGTGGACGACGGCGCCGGCACCGAGGAAGAGCAAGGCCTTGAAGGCCGCGTGGTTGACGGTGTGGTAGAGCGCGGCGGTGAGTCCGAGCAGCGCCAGCGTCGGCTGGTCGGCGCTCCGGAAGACGACGGCGCTCCCGATGCCGAGCAGGATGATCCCGATGTTTTCGATGCTGTGGAACGCCAGAAGCCGCTTGAGATCGTGGTCGACGAGCGCGTAGAGCACGCCGATCACCGCAGAGGCGGCGCCGGCGATCAGAATCGCGACGCCCCACCAGGGCGGTCCGACCCCGAGCCAGTCGAGACTGACGCGCACGAGGCCGTAGACGCCCAGCTTGATCATGACGCCCGACATGA
>QHSM01000421.1 GCA_003221595.1 Candidatus Rokuibacteriota bacterium
CGTGCCGCCGCGCTTCAGCGAGATGTCGGCCAGCCGGGTCTCGCGCCGGACGGCCTCGCCGAGGCGCAGATTGCCGTGGAACCGCACGCGCTCGCCCGCGAACATGCGCCGGGGCAGCGGGACCGGTGGGACCACGCCGGTGTCCCGGGGGCTTCCGTCGGGCCGCAGCGCGTCGGCCGCGACGCGGGGCAAGAAGTAGAGCGTGAGCCACGCCGGGGGCAGCGGGTCGCCCTCCCGGTACTCCGGCTCCGCGCGTCCGAGCGCCAGCCGCAGGAAATTGGCGGGACCGGGGTGGAGCACATCGGTCGCCGTCTGGGTGCGACCGATGTGCGATCGGAGGTCGTCGAGATCGAGGGTTGCCGCCGCGTGGGCGCTCAGCCCTTGTGCTCCTGCAGGCACTGGAGCGCCAGGCCGCCATGGCTCCACGCGGCGCCGGCGGCCATGGCCATCGAGACGAAGGTCGTCTCGGCGATCTCGGCGTCCGAGGCCCCGGCCATCGCGGCCTTCTTCGTGTGAGCGTCGATGCACCAGGGACACTGCGTGACCTGGGCGATGCCGAGGGCGATGAGCTCCTTGGTCTTCGCCGGAATCGCGCCGTCCTTGAACGCCTTCTGATCGAACTCGAGGAAGGCCTTGTAGGTCTCCGGGACGAGCTCCCGCATGCGCTTGAACTGGGTCTTCACGTCGACGCCGTGAAACTGCATGCTTACCCTCCTCGGGACGGGCCTACTTCAGGCCGTAGAATCCCATGGCGCCGCCCGCCAGGATCTGGCGCTTCGTCTCGGCGGACAGCTCCGGCCGATCGGCGATGAGCTTCGGCGCGCCGGGGAAGAAACCGTCGGGATGCGGGTAGTCGGTGGCCCACAGGATCTTGTGCGGGCCGATGTAGTCCGCGAGCACGGACAGGCTGCCCTCGACGGGCTCGAACGAGATCCAGCAGTTGCGCTGGAACAGCTCGCTCGGGCGCATCGTGAGACCGGAATCGTTGAAGCCCTTGTCGTCGAAGTGGCGGTTCATCCGGTCGAGCCACGGCGCGATCCACCCGCCGCCCGACTCGAGGAAGGCGATGCGAGCTTTCGGATGACGATCGCACACGCCTTCCCAGATCACGCTCATCGCCGCCAGCATCATCTCCATCGTGTGGGAGATGATGTGCCGGGCCCCCCGGTTCTCGAAGCGGTCGACGCCGACCTGGGGCATGCCGCCGCTGGCGCCCTCGTGCAGACCGATGGAGAAGTCGAGCTCCTCGACCTCGTTCCAGAAGGGCTCGTAGTCCGGGTGGTGCAGCATGCGGTTGTTGTACGGATTGGGGCGCAGGAATCCGCCGCGCATGCCGAGCTCCTTGCGGGCGAAGCGCATCTCCTCGATGGCGAGCGGGATCGACTGCATCGGCAGCATCGCGACGCCGAAGAGGCGGTCGGGGTAGGGACGGCAATAGTCGGCGAGCCAGCGATTGTAGGCCCGGCACATGGCCGCCGCGAGCGCCGGATCGGCGACCGCGCCGCTGAAGAGGCCGATGCTCGGATAGAGGAAGGCGGCATCGATCCCGTCCAGGTCCATGTCCGGAATTCGAGCGTGGGGGTCGAAGCCTCCCGGCCGGCCCTCGACGTACTTCATGGTGACGTCGTCCACCGTGCCCTGCCGGGCTCCGATCCCGCCGATGAGACCGAGGCCCTTCGGGCTCCCCAGGATCTTGCCCTCGACGAGCAGCCGTTCCTTGCCATCGGTGTCGACGATCATCCGCGGCGCGCGGGCGCGGTACGCGGGATCGATGTACTTGTCCCAGATGTCGACCGGCTCGAGGATGTGTCCGTCGGCGTCGATGACGTTGTAGGTGCGCGCCATGATCAGTCCCCCTTGCCCCCAGAGGATTACGCTCCTCGGTCGCGGAGTCAAGGACGCCGCGGCCGCGCCGGGCGAAGCCGCCAGGCGATGGCGGCCGCGGTCAATGGCACGACCGTGAAGCTGCCATAGAGCCAGGCTCCGGCGAGCGCCGCCGTTGCCGGTGAGACGTCGGCGGCGAGGCCGGCCTGGTTGGCGATGATGCCGGACAGGGCGGATCCGAGCGCGACCGCGAAGAGCTGGGTCGTCGGGATCATCGAAGCCGTCACCGTGCCCTCGTCGGCGCGACCCGAGGAGAGGATGACGGCGCCGATATGAGTCCAGCACGTGCCGATGCCGCCGCCGATCAGCAGGAGGGCCGCCGCAATCGCGCCGACCGGCCCCGAGCCGATCGTGAGAAAGAGCCCGACGAATCCCGCCGCCATGAGCAGGGGGCCCAGCACGATCGCCCGATGCACGCGCTCGCGCGCGATCCGAGCGCTCACGAACGTGCCCGCGGTCCAGGAGAGCGACTGCACCGCGTAGAGATAGCCGGCCGCCGCGGGCGAGACGCCGTGGAGCCGCTGCACCAGGAGCGGGACGTAGACTCCGCCGGGTGTCGTCGACATGCCCAGCAGGAAGATCATCCAGTAGCCCTTGCCGAGCTGCCGGCTGAGCGAGAGCATGCCGGACGGCAGCAGTCGGACGCGAGCCGTCCGGTCGAGCCGGAGCGCCAGCATGAGGGTGGCGATCGCGACGGCCAGGAGCAGGGCGCGGACGGCCACGCCGCGGGTGTTCGCGATCGAGCCGATGCAGAGGACGCTCGCGCAGATGAGGGAGAGGCGCCCGAACGGCACCGGCGCCTCGTGAGCCTCGCGCGTGTCGGCCGCGCCGAGCAGGCGCCACGTGAGCGCGGCGGCGACGATCGTGATCGGCGCCATCGCCCAGAAGGCGACCCGCCAGAGGCCGACAGCGGCCAGCGCGCCCCCGAGGGCGGGCCCGCCCAGCGCGGCGGTACCCCAGGCCGCGGAGATCGCGGCGAGCATGTGCGGCCACAGCCCCTCGGGGAACATCTCGCGCACCATCGCGTGGGCGGCCGCGATGAGCATGCCGCCGCCCACACCCTGGAGTGCGCGGCCGGCGACGACCATCTTCATGGTCGGCGCCGCGCCGCATGCGGCCGCGCCCACGACGAACGCGCCCGTGGCGAGCAGGAACGCGCGCCGCATCCCCACGCGGCGCACCACGACGGAGCTTCCGGCGCTTCCGAGGATCGCGCCGACCGCGTAGGCGGTGGAGGCCCACGCGTAGAGCTCGAGGCCCCCGATCTCGACGATGGCCGACGGAAGGACCGTGGCCGTGATGAACGCGCTGAACGCGGGAGCCAGGATGCCCAGGACGACCACGACGGCCGAGAGCCGGTGCGGTCGCTCGAGCAGCGCCGCCCAGGAGCCGGGTTGCACGGCCGAGGCATACGCCGGATGTCGCGACCTGTCAACGCGCCGCGGGCTGCAGATCTCGCCGTGCGCTCGTCGTCGTGAGGCGCAGCGCGGCGGCCCGCGCCTCGGCCAGTGAGGTCACGAGGTCGTCGGCGCCCGCCAGGGCGAGCTCGGCCCTCAGCCCGGCCGGGCTCCGGAGTCCCCAGCACCCGACCAGGATCGGGATGTCCGGACACGCGTCGCGCAGGCGCTTGACGAGGTCCTGCACGCGACCACCGCCCTCCATCGAGCTCAGGCAGATCAGCTGCGGCTGCATCGCCAGAGTCTGGGCGACGGGAACGCCGGCCGGCCCCGTCTGGACCGTGCGCCCCGAGGGCTCGAGGAGCCGGCCCAGCATCTCGAGCACGAGGCGGTCGGCCTCGTCTTGCAGCGGGCAGCCGACGACGACGACGGGCCGCAACGCCGATGACGCGACGGCCCGCGGGTCGCGATCGAGCACTTCGCGCGTCACCGCGATGACGTAGGCGTACTCGGCCGGCGTGAGCTGGCCGACCTCGCGGTCGTGACGCGCGCGGGCGAGAGCCGGCACCAGGATGGCGTCGTAGGCCGCTTCGCTCGAGCCGCTCCTGGCCGCCTCGCGGACCAGGCTGGCGGCGTCATGCTCGTCGGCGGCCAGGACGCGCTGATAGTAGATGACGTGCGGGGCGAGGCCGGGGTCGTTGGACACCAGGATCTCGATGAACTCGAGGCCCTCGATGGCTCGCGAGAACACCACCAGGCACACCGTGAGTGGAATCGCCAGCGCGAGCCCGATCCATCCCCAGAGCCAGGTCCAGAACGCCGCCGCGATCAGGAGGGCGATCGACGAGACGCCAGCGCTGCGTGCGAAGAACAGGGGCTCGAGGACGAACACGACGAGGGCCTCGGAGACCGCGAAGAGCCCGCCGATGAGCAACGGCTTCATCCAGCCGTCGAAGACCGCCAGGCTCGTCGCGATGGGAATCAGCGCCGCCGTCCACGCGCCGGCGTACGGAATGAACCGCAGCATCGTGGCGAAGAAGCCCCAGACGAGCGCGAAGGGCATACCCAGGAAGAAGAGGCCGAGCGCGATCGTGAGACCGAAGCCCGCGTTGAGGCCCGAGTAGGCGACCAGATAGCGGCTGATTCGCGCCCCCGCGTCGTCGAAGGCGCGGGTAGTCTCGGCGAGGCGCTCCGGGCCGAAGAGCCGGACCACGCGGGCTCTCAGCTCGCGCTGCTGGACCAGCATGAACGTCAGGAGCACGAGCACGAAGACGGCGCTGCCCACCGGCTCGATTATTCTGGGGATCTGCCACAAGCGGTTCGGCGCGGACAAGACGACGGGAATCGGCCTCGTGCCCGGCGGGTCCGCCCGCTCGAGCTGGGCGATGACGTCCTTGGCCGTGTCCTCGACTTTTTCGAGCGCGCCGCCCCTGCCGACTCGCTGGACGTCGGCGATCTTCCTGGCGATGGTCTCCCGATAGCGCGG
>QHSM01000422.1 GCA_003221595.1 Candidatus Rokuibacteriota bacterium
GGTGACGACGGCCCACCGCGGGCTCACGCTGGCCCGGCTGTTCAACCTTCGCGAGGGCATGAGCCGCGCGGACGATCGGCTCCCGGCCCGGTTCAGCGATCCCCTGCCGAAGCACGCCGGGTTCAGCCGCGAGCAGCAGGACAAGGTCGTCACCGACTACTACGTCGAGCAGGGGTGGGACGCGAAGACCGGCGTGCCGACGGCGGAGACCATCCGCGCCCTCGAGCTCGAGGCCGACGCCGTCCACGCCGGGTAGTCCGGCGTCGCGTCGGCTGCGGCTGATGGCGAGCGACGACCTCCGGGTCGAGGGCGATCCCCGCCTCGAGGACGTCAGGCTGCTCGACGAGCGCCTCTACGAGTTCAACGCGGCGGCGAGCGGCGTTCACGACGGTCGTTCGCTCGCGGTGTTCGTGCGGGAAGCCGACGGCTCGATCGCGGCGGGCCTTCACGGATGGACCTGGGGCGGCACCGGTTTCGTTCAGACCATCTGGGTCCGCGAAGATCTCCGCCGGCGCGGCGTCGGCAAGCGCATGCTGGTGGCGGCCGAGGCGGAGGCCCTGCGTCGCGGGTGCCACCAGATGCACCTGGACACCCACAGCTATCAGGCTCCGGGCTTCTATCGCCGCCTCGGCTACGAGGTGATCGGCGAGCTCCCGGGCTGGCCCGGGAACGACACCCGGATCTTCCTGCGCAAGCGGCTCGCCTGACCCCTTAGCTCACCATCGCGAACGTGCGCTCGATGTTCGCGAGCACGCCCGTGCGCCACGGCCGGTAGTCGCCGTAGGCCGAGAACGGCTTCTCGTACCGCGGCGCCAGCTTGGCGCTGACGCGCTGCTTGACCTCGTCGAGGGTCGCGCCGGTCGCCGCTTCCTGGCGAACCGCCTCGACCACGTCGTGGACGTAGCTCCGGAAGGTGACGAGCCACTCGCGCCCGGCCACGTTGCCGTGGCCCATGATGATGTGGGTGAAGTCGAGCTGCGCCAGGCGATCCAGCGTTCCCGCCCAATCCTCGGGGTAGCCATCGCCCATGAAGGGCGTCCACCCGATCATCGCGTCGCCGGTGATGACGACCTTCTCCTTCGGCAGATAGACGAACACGTCGCCCGCGGTGTGCGCCCGCCCGAGATGGAGCAGGTGGATCTCGCGGTCGCGCCGGTAGAGCTTCATCGTCCCCTCGAACGCGATCGTGGGCAGCGCCGGCTTGAGCGCCCGCACCTCGGCCAGATACGCCTCGGCCAGGCGCAGATCGGTCTCGAGCTTGGCCCGCTGGGTAGCGTTCGCGGCGGCGGCGAGGTCGGCCTTCAGCTTGGCGATCTCGGCGGGCACCTGGCGCACATGATCCTGGATGCGCTTGAGGCCCTTCATGAGCATCGCCTCGCGCGTGATCTGGTTGGTCACGATCTCCGCGTCCGGATAGGCGGCCGGATACACCTCGTTGCCGTGCCAGTGGTCCCAGTGGAAGTGCGTGTTCACGACGTAGCGGACGGGCTTCTTCGTGATGTCGCGCAGCTTGTCGACGATGACCCGCGCCGCCGACGGCTTCGAGTGGGTGTCGACGACCATCACGCCGTCGCTGTTCTCGATGATGGCCGTGTTGCAGTTCACCTTGAAGGCGGGCGCCGCCACCGCGGCCCACACGCCGTCGGCCACCTTGTGAATCTCGAACTTCGCGTCGCCACCGCCCGGTCCCTCGTGCCCACAACAGTCCATCACCGTCTCCTCGTCATGTGCCGCTCTGTTCGAAGCCCACGCCGTCGCTCAGGCGCGCCGGCGCGACGAGCCCAGCGCGAACAGGCCCCAGCTTACCAGCACCACGACGGGCGCGGCGCCGAACGGGATGGTGTACGCGCCGGTCAGGTCGTAGAGGAAGCCGGCGCTGACCGGGCCCAGCGCGGCCCCGAAGCGCCAGCCGAGATTGAGCACGCCGAGAATCGAGCCGAGCGCACGCGTGCCGAACACCTCGGGAACCGCCTTGGCGAGCATGGTGTCCGCCGACGCGAAGCCGAACCCCAGCACCAGGAGCGACACGAGCAACCCCTCGAGCGATGAGAGCCACAGGAGCGCCGCCAGCGCGACCATCTGCAAGACATAGCTCAGGCGGATCGTCGTGAACGTTCCGATCCGGTCGGACACGATGCCGGATCCGATCCGCCCGCCGACCGCGCCGATCCCGTACGCCGTGAGCGCCAGCGACGCCTGCGCCAGGCTGAGCCCCTGATCGTGCGCGAACGAGACGATGTGCACGGAGATCATCAGCGTGAGCGCGCCGAGCAGGAGCCACGAGATGTTCAGATACCACTGGCGCGGGTCCACGAGGGCGTCCGCGAGCGTGACATTGGGGCCGGCGGACCCATCGACGGTGCGCGCGGGGGCCGGCGCCACCTCGCCGGCTCCCGGCAGACGCACGGTGAGCGCCGCGAGCATCGTGACCAGACCGCAGATGCCCGCGAGCAGCGCGTAGGCGGCCCGCCAGCCGACCTTCACGATGAGCCACGCCGCCAGCGGCCCGGCCGTGATGTAGGCCAGGTTGAAGCCGACCAGCACGAGAGCGAGCGCGAGGCCGCGCCCCTCGCTGAACCAGCGTGTGACGGTCGTGGTGGAGAGCAGGTAGAAGCTCGACATGCCGACACCGCCCAGCACCCCGACGAGGAGATAGAGCTGCCACAGGGCGGTCACGGTCGAGGCGAGCGAGAAGGCGACCCCCGCCAGGAGCACCGTGCTGACCAGCGTGACGCGCGGCCCCCGGCGATCCGCCAGGGCACCGATGCCGAAGCCGGCGACACCGCCGAGCAGCAGATTCACCGACAGGGCCGTCGAGATGGCGCCGCGGCTCCAGCCGAAGGTCTCGGCGAACACGGGCAGGAACACCCCGAACGCGGCGAGCGGCGTCGAGACTCCGTAAGTGACCGTGAACAGCGCGGCGACGATCAACCACCGACGAGCGGCCGGGCGCACCCTGAGACTTCTATCACAACGTCCCGATGGAGACGTGCTCTCTTTGTGAGAACTCGACGCGCAGAGCAACTGAATCTCAACGAAGTGGCCCCTGCGCCGCGTGAACTGAGCAGCTCGACTCCTTCATCACATCTCCATAATATATTGATTCTTTGATATAGTAATTCTCGCGAGTATGGAGCCGTCGACCGATCTTCAGTCCTTCAAGGCCGATTTCTTCAAGGCGCTGGCGCATCCGATTCGCATCCGGATCCTCGAGCTCCTCCGCTCCCGCGACCGGAGCGTGCAGGAGCTCCAGGCGCTGCTCGATCTCGACCAGTCCACCGTGTCTCAGCAGCTGGCGGTGCTGCGCGCGAAGAGCATCGTGACGGCCCGTAAGGAGGGCACGACCGTCCGGTATGCCATGCGCGACGCGCTCGTCGCGGACCTGCTCGACGTGGCCCGCCGCATCTTCAACAACCAGCTGACCGGAACCCAGACGATGCTTCGTCAGCTCCGGCAGGAAGCGCGCCGGCCGGCGCGGCGCTGATCAGTGTTTCGCCAGCTCCGGACGGCGCTGCGCACGGGCATCGTCACCGAGCCGGCCGCTCGCGGCGAGATCGAGCGGATCGGCGAGCGCCTTGCGACGGAGATCACGCGGCTCTTCGGTCGCTCCCTGGCCATTCGTCAGGTCGATGCAGGCTCCTGCAATGGCTGTGAGCTCGAGATCGCCGGCCTCACCGGACCGCACTACGACCTCGAACGCTTCGGCGTGCACTTCGTCGCCTCGCCGCGGCACGCCGACTGTCTCCTGGTGACGGGCCCGGTGACGCGGAACATGGCCGAGGCCCTGCGGCGCACGTGGGAGGCAACGCCCCATCCCAAATTCGTGATCGCGGTCGGCGACTGCGGACGGGACGGCGGGGTGTTCCGCGGCTCCTACGCGGTGGTTGGCGGCGTCGCGGACGTTGTGCCGGTCGATGCCATCATCCCCGGGTGTCCGCCCTCGCCCGCGGCGCTGCTGGCCGGTCTCCTGGACGCGATCGGGCGCGTGCGCTGATGGACGGCCTGGTGTATAGCCTCGCCGCGCTCGTCGGAATCGCCGCCACCGCCCTCGGCGGCTACGGCATGGTCGGCGGCGCCGGCACGGTGCGGCTGCCGTGGTTGGTGCCGCTGGGTGGTCTCGAGCTCACGCTCGATCCGCTCGGGGGCTTCTTCCTGATGCTGATCGGGTCCGCCGCCGTGCCCGCGTCGATCTATGCGATGGGCGCCGCGCCCGGGGAGCGTCGGGATCGGTTCACCTATCTCGCGTTCGTGCTCTCGATGTGCCTGGTCCCGCTCGCCGCGAACATGATGACGTTCGCCATCACGTGGGAGCTGATGTCGATCGCGTCGTACTTCCTGGTGCTCCACGACCGCGAGTCGAAATCATCGGTGTATGCCGGCTGGGTCTATGCGGTCATGACCCACGCCGGTCTCGCTTGTCTCCTGGCGGGGATGCTCCTGCTCGGCGCGTGGACCGGAAGCCCGCGATTCGAGGATTGGCGCGCGGCGGCGCCGGCGCTCACCGGGGCGGCGCGTAACGGCGCCTTCGTCCTGCTGGCGCTCGGCTTCGCGGGGAAGGCCGGCGTCATCCCGCTGCACGTGTGGCTGCCGCTCGCCCATCCGGCGGCGCCCAGTCACGTGTCCGCGCTCATGTCGGGCGTCATGATCAAGCTGGGCGTCTACGGCCTCGTGCGCGTCAGTCTCGACTGGCTCGGGGTCGGACCGCCCTGGTGGGGCGTCGCGATTCTGATCGCCGGCGCCGCCTCTGCGGTGATCGGC
>QHSM01000423.1 GCA_003221595.1 Candidatus Rokuibacteriota bacterium
GATCGAGCGAAAGCCCCCGCGCGAGGTGCGCGATCTCGCGGCGGCGGCTCTCGCCGAGGTCGGCCTCGGCGATCGCATGAAGCACCGGCCCGGCGAGCTCTCCGGGGGCGAGCAGCAGCGCGTGGCGATCGCGCGCGCCCTCATCAACCGGCCGAGCGTGATCCTGGCGGACGAGCCGACGGGGAACCTGGACCCGAAGACGAGCGAGGTCATCTACGATCTTTTTCTGCGGCTCCAGGCCGAGCGGGGCCTCGCCTTTCTGGTGGCCACCCACAATCCCGACCTCGCGCGAAAAGCCGAGCGGGGATACCGGCTGGTCGAAGGCCGGGCGCGAGAGATCGGCGCCCAGTCAGCCGCGAACGGATAACGGTTTCAAAGAGTTAGTCAGAACGGGAGAAAAAGGCTAGCAGGCCCTCGGACGGTGGGCTATACTGAGGTCGCAGTCTGGTAACTAGCCGTCGCCGCAGGAAAATTCGCATCCCGTGACCTGGGGAAGGGGTGGGGAACGCCAGTGTTTGAACGATTCACGGAACGGGCGCGACGGGTCATCATCTTGGCGAGAGAGGAAGCTGGCCGCTTCCGTCACGATTTCGTCGGGACCGAGCATGTCCTCCTCGGCCTGATCCGCGACGGCGAAGGCATCGCAACGGCGGTTCTCCAGCGTCTGGGGCTCCGGCTCGAGACGGTGAAGGCGGAAGTCGAGCGAGCGCTCGCCGGATTCCCGAAGACGCTCACGTTCGGTGAAGTGCCGTTCACGCCGCAAGCCAAGCGCGTGCTCGAGCTCTCCATCGAGGAAGCCCGGCAGCTCGGCCACAACTACATCGGCACCGAGCATCTCCTGCTCGGCCTCATGAAGGAAGGCCAGTCGATCGCCGCGAAGATCCTCGAATCGCTCGGCGCCCGGCTCGACGAGGTGCGGCAGGAGACGCTGGCGCTCCTCGGCGACCAGTACTATCCGCGCCCCAAGAAGCGCTCGCAGACGCCGGTGCTCGACGAGTTCGCGCGCGACCTGACCCAGCTCGCCCGTGAGAGCAAGCTCGATCCGGTCATCGGCCGCGAGCAGGAGATCGAGCGAGTCATCCAGATCCTGGCCCGCCGCACCAAGAACAACCCGGTGCTGATCGGCGAGCCCGGCGTGGGCAAGACCGCGATCGTCGAAGGCCTCGCGCAGAAGATCGTCAGCCACGACGTGCCGGACGTGCTGGTGAACAAGCGGCTGCTCCAGCTCGACCTGGGCGCGCTGGTCGCGGGCACGAAGTACCGCGGGCAGTTCGAGGAGCGGCTGAAGGCGGTCATGAAGGAAATCCGCCAGTCGGAGAACGTCGTCCTCTTCCTGGACGAGCTCCACACGCTCATCGGCGCCGGCGCGGCCGAGGGTGCCATCGACGCCTCGAACATGCTGAAGCCCGCGCTCTCGCGCGGCGAGATCCAGACGATCGGGGCGACGACCCTCGACGAATACCGGAAATACATCGAGAAGGACGGCGCCCTCGAGCGCCGGTTCCAGCCGGTCATCGTCAAGGCGCCGTCGGTGCCGGAAGCGATCGAGATCATCAAGGGCCTGCGCCACAAGTACGAAGCCCACCACCGGGTCAAGATCACCGAGCAAGCCATCTCCGCGGCCGTGCACCTCGCCGACCGGTACATCACCGACCGTCAGCTCCCCGACAAGGCCATCGACGTGATCGACGAAGCCTCGTCCCGGACGCGGCTGATGGCGCTGACGCCGCCGCCGGAGATGAAGGAGATCGAGAAGGAGCTCGAGCGGGTCATCCGCGAGAAGGACATGTACCTGGAGGCCCAGGAATTCGAGAAGGCCGCCTCGCTCCGCGAGAAGGAGAAGGTGCTCCGCCATCGCGACGAGGAGCTCAAGCGCGAGTGGGAGAAGAACAAGGGCAAGGGCACCCAGTCGGTCGAGGAAGAAGACATCGAGTTCATCGTCTCCCGCTGGACCGGCATCCCGCTCCGGAAGCTCGAGGAGAAGGAGTCCGAGAAGCTCGCCCGGATGGAAGAGGCGCTGCACGGCCGCATCATCGGCCAGAACGACGCGGTGGCGGCGGTCGCGCGCGCGATCCGGCGCTCTCGCGCGGGCCTGAAGGACGCGAAGCGGCCGGTGGGCTCGTTCGTGTTCCTCGGGCCGACCGGCGTGGGCAAGACGGAGCTGGCCCGGGCGCTGGCCGAGTACCTGTTCGGCGACGAAAACGCCCTGATCCGCGTGGACATGTCGGAGTACATGGAGAAGTTCTCGGTCTCGCGGCTCCTCGGAGCGCCCCCCGGCTACGTCGGCTACGAAGAGGGCGGGTTCCTGACCGAGAAGGTGCGGCGGCGGCCGTACTCGGTCGTGCTGTTCGACGAGATCGAGAAGGCCCACCCGGACGTGTTCAACATGATGCTCCAGGTGCTCGACGACGGCCGGCTCACCGACTCGCTCGGGCACGTCGTGGACTTCAAGAACACGATCCTCATCATGACCTCGAACCTCGGCACGAGCCTGATCGGCAAGCGCGTCTCGCCGGGATTCCTCCAGGAGAGCGACGAGTCCTCCTACGACAAGATGAAGGAGCGCGTCCTCGAGGAGATGAAGCGGGCGTTCCGGCCCGAGTTCCTCAATCGGATCGACGACATCATCGTCTTCCACGCGCTGTCCCTCGACCACATCAAAGAGATCATTCGCCTGATGATCGGCCGGATCAACAAACAGCTCGCCGAGAAGGGCATCGGGCTGGTGCTGACCCCGGCGGCCGAGTCAGCGCTAGTGGAGAAGGGGTACGACCAGACGTACGGGGCGCGGCAGCTGCGGCGCACGATCCAGAAGCACATCGAGGATCCCCTGGCCGAGGCGATCGTTCGAGGCCAGGTCGCGGAGAGCGCTCGCATCGAGGTGGACGTCGATGGGGCGGGCTTCACGTTCCGCGAAGCGCAGGCCGTCGACGCGCCTCTCGAGCTTGCTGAACACTAGCACGCCGTCCCACCACGCCTGAGAGGCCGGTGACGACAGCGGGACGAGTGCGTCTCACCGCTGCCGTTGTGTTCGCTGCGAGCCTTTTCATCGTCGCAGGAGCCCGAGCGCAACCGCCCCCGGTCCAGCCCATCCTCATCAGGGACATCCGCGTCGAGGGCAACCGGCGGGTGCAGGAAGCCGTCATCCTCGGCCGCGTCAAGAGCACCGTCGGCTCGACCTTCAATCCATCGCGCCTCTCGGAGGACATCAAGGCCATCTTCGGCCTCGGCTTCTTCGACGACGTCCAGATGCGGGTCGAGGACTTCGAGGGCGGGGTGAAGGTGGTGTTCGTGGTAACCGAGCGCCCCTTCGTGCGGGACCTCGACTTCGTCGGCCACAAGAAGGCCGACCGCGAGACCCTGCAGGAGAAGATCGACATCAAGCTCGGGAGCGTCTACAACCCCGTCGACGTGCAGCGCGCCGTCGACAGGCTCCGCGACTACTACGAGGACGAGGGGTACTTCGAAGTCCAGATCACCCCGACCGTAGACAAGTTCAGCGACGGTGACGTCCGCCTGGTCTTCAACATCGTCGAGGGGCGTCAGGTCTCCATCGACAAGATCGTGTTCCGCGGCAACAAGGGGCTGACCGACTCCCAGCTCAAGGACGCGATGGAGACGAAAGAGCGCCAGTACTACATCCTGCGCGGCAAGGTGCAGCGTCAGCGGCTTGACACCGACGTCGACCGCCTCATCTCGCTCTACAACGACTTCGGCTTCATCCAGGCCCGGGTCGAGTCGACCGACATCGCCATCGATCGCGAGCGCGCGCGCGTGACGATCACGATCACGGTCGTGGAGGGGCCCCAGTTCAAGATCGGCGACGTGAACGTCACGGGCGTCACTCTGGTACCGGAGCGCGAGGTCTACCGGCTGATCCGGTTCAAGTCCGGCGACGTCTTTTCCTTGAACAAGGTTCGCGACAGCGTCCAGGGGATCCTGAATCTCTACAGCACGATCGGCCGCGCCTCGGCCGACGTCAATCCCCGCCGCGATCAGAGCCCCACCGACAACATCATCCACATGACCTTCGAGGTCACCGAGGGGCCGGAGGTCTACGTCGAGCGCATCAACATCAACGGCAACGTCCGGAGCGAGGACAAGATCCTGCGCCGGGAGCTGCCGCTGCACGAGGGTGAGCTCTACACGCTGCAGAAGAGGGATCGCGCCCGGCAGCGGCTCGTCAACCTGGGCTACTTCGAGAGCGTGAACGTCACGACCCAGCCGGGCGCCGACAAGACCAAGATCATCGTGAACGTCGACGTGGTCGAGCGGGCCACGGGACTGTTCAGCATCGGCGGCGGCTACTCGTCGGTCGACTCGCTGGTCGGCACCATCGATCTCGCCCAGCGCAACTTCCTCGGCCGCGGCTGGGAAGTCTCGATCCGGATCCGCGCCGGCGCCAAGGTGCAGCAGGGGACCTTGAGCTTCACCGAGCCCTGGCTGTTCGACCGTCCGCTCTCCGCGGGGTTCGACATCTACAAGAACATCCGGGATTACTCGGACTACAAGTACGACACCACCGGGCTGAGTCTGCGCCTGAGCCACCCGTTCGAGGAGTACTGGCGCTGGCTCATCGGCTACCGGCTGTCCCGCGATGACATCAGCAACATCAGTGACTTCGCGTCCCCGTCCCTGCAGGCCGAGCAAGGCATCACGGTGACCTCGGCCATCGGCCTCTC
>QHSM01000424.1 GCA_003221595.1 Candidatus Rokuibacteriota bacterium
GCAGACCCGCTTCGTGCTGAAGAAAGCCCTCGAGGCGAGCCTGCCGCCCATCGTCGTCATCAACAAGATCGACCGGAGCGACGCTCGTCCCGCCGAGGTGCTCGACGAGGTCTACGATCTCTTCATCGACCTGGAAGCGGCCGAGGACCAGCTCGAGTTCCCCGTCGTCTACACGAATGCCCGGACGGGCACCGCCACCGCCAAGCTCGCCGAGACCGGGCGCTCCCTCGAGCCCCTGTTCGAGGCCATCCTGGCCACGGTCCCGGCGCCGCGCTTCGAGCCGGGCGCCGGGCTTCAGTTCCGCGGCGCCATGCTCGACTGGGACGACTACGTCGGCCGGCTCGTCATCGGCCGCATCTTCAACGGCCGGGTCCGCCAGGCCGAGCGCGTCGCCGTCGTGCACCGCGACGGCGCCGTCGAGCTCGCCAAGGTCACGGTCCTCTACGGCTACGAGGGGCTCAAGCGCGTCGAGATCGCCGAGGCGAGCGCGGGCGACCTCGTCGCGATCGCCGGTATCGACTCGATCGAGATCGGCGAGACGGTGGCGGACGCCGAGACGCCCGTCGCGCTCCCGCTGATCCGCATCGACGAGCCGACGGTGTCCATGCTCTTCTCGGCCAACATCTCCCCGCTCGCCGGCAAGGAGGGGCGGTTCGTCACCTCGCCCCAGCTCCGCGACCGGCTCATGAAGGAACGGCACATCAACGTCGGCATCCGCGTGGAGGAGACGGGCTCGCCCGATACCTTCCGCGTGTCGGGACGGGGCGAGCTCCAGCTCGCGATCCTGATCGAGATGATGCGCCGCGAGGGGTTCGAGCTCGAGGTGGGCAAGCCGACCATCATCACGCGGACCGAGAACGGCCAGACGCTCGAGCCGATGGAGTACCTGGTCATCGACATCCCCGAGGCGTTCATCGGCGCGGTGACCCAGAAGATCGGGCCGCGCCGGGGCGCGATGGCCAAGATGGTGAACCACGGCACCGGCCGCGTCCGGCTCGAGTATCGGATCCCGGCCCGCGGCCTCATCGGCTATCGGACCGAGTTCCTCACGGACACGCGGGGCACCGGCCTCCTCAACCATCTCTTCGACGGCTGGGACGTCTGGCAGGGTGAGATCGCCCATCGCCAGTCGGGCGCTCTCGTCGCCGACCGATCGGGACGCACCACCGCGTATGCCATCGACAACCTCCAGGCCCGCGGCGTCATGTTCGTCGCGCCCGGCCTCGAGGTCTACGAGGGGATGATCGTCGGCGAGAACGCCCGCGAGAGCGACATGGACGTGAACATCACCAAGGAAAAGAAGCTCACGAACATGCGCGCCTCGACCGCCGACGAGGCCGCGAAGCTGACCCCGGCCCACGTCATGAACCTCGAGCAGAGTCTCGAGTGGATCCGCGAGGACGAGCTGCTCGAGGTCACGCCGAAGTCGCTCCGCCTGCGCAAGCGCGGTCTGAGCGGTCGCCGCCGCTTCTAGACTCGACCGCGCCGCCTCAGAGCTGCAGCACCACGATCCCTCCGACGGTCACCGCGACGCCGAGCACCGCCCGCGCCGTCAAGCGCTCGCCGAGGAAGGCGACCGCCAGCGGGATCGCGAACATCGGCGCCGTGGAGGACAGCACCGACGCGACCGCCACGCCGGCGTACTTGACGCCGGCGACGAACATGACCGAGCTCACCGACGTGATCACGCCCAGCACGACGATCCGGAGCCATGCGCTCCGGCCGCTCACGGCCAGCGCGCGCGGGGTGCCCCGCGCCCACGGGGTGAGCCAGAGGAACGCCGAGGCGAGCGGCAGGCGGATCGCCTGCGCGGTGACCGCGTCCATCTCGGCGAGGGGCGGCTTGACCAGCACGGTCGAGACCGCCCAGGCGAGCGACGCGAGGGCGGCCGTCCCCACGCCGAACCAGAAGCGCTCCTCCGGCGGGCGCTCGGCCCACGGCGCGACGATGAGCACGAGACCGCCCAGCGTCACCAGCGCGCCCACGACGATCGGCAGGGTGATCGGCTCGTCGAGGCACAGGGCGGCGATCGCGGCGGCGCCGAGCGGATAGGTCGTCGAGATCGTCATGGCGCGGGCGAGGCCGAGCGCGCGCGTGCTCTCGAAGAACACGGTGTCGCCGAGCGCGATCGCCACCACGATCGAGAGCGCCAGCAGCGCCCACGCGAGCGCCGAGATCGTGGCGAAGATGCCGGGACCGGCCGTCGCCACGACCCACGCGACGAGGATCGCGCCGCCGATCGTCGAGCGCACGGCGTTGACGGCCACCGAGCCCAGCGCCGGCATCAGCGTCCGCGCCAGCAGGCTCGTGACCGCCCACGCCATCGCCGAGCCCAGCGCGGCCAGGGCGCCGAGGGTCGTCTCGGAGATCACCGGGGAACGGGCGGGGCTGTGTCGGGCCGGGACGAGCTCCCGGCTCGACAACTCGGGCATCGCACGGCGAAGATCATACACCGTGAAGATTCTCGTCGCGGCGGCCGTCCTCGTCGGGGGCTTCGTGCTGCTGAGCCTGGTGAGCTTCTGGCTCGCCGTGCGCCCGCCGCGGATCGCCATCCCGCTCCGCCCGGACGAATTCCGCCTGGCCGTCGAGGAGGTGACGATCACCGCCGGCGACGGCGTGAAGCTCGCCGCGTGGCTGGCGGCCCGGCCCGGCGCGCCGGCCCTCGTGCTGCTCCACGGCTATCCGGCCGAGAAGGCGGATGTGCTCCCGATCGCCGCGGCGCTGGCGCCGCGCTTCACCGTCCTCCTGCTCGACCAGCGCTACTTCGGCGCGAGCGGCGGCCGCGCGACCACGATCGGCTTTCGCGAGCGCGGTGATCTCCGGCACGCGATCGACTACCTGGCCGCGCGCGGCTTCGGCGAGGTCGGCGTCTTCGGCCTCTCGCTGGGCGGGGCGGTGGCGCTGCTGGCCGCCGCCGAGGACGACCGCATCCGCGCCGTCGCCGCCTACGCGCCCTTCGCCGATCTGCGCTCGCTCGGCTACGAGCTCTACGGCTGGCTCGGGATGCTCAAATATCCGTTCGTGGCGCTGCTGCGGGGCTGGTCACTCCTGTTCTTCGGCCACGACATCACCGCCGTGTCGCCCGAGCGCGCCGCCGCGAGACTCTCGATTCCGGTCCTGCTCGTCGCCAGCCGTACGGACGAGCAGATCCCCTTCGCGCACGCCGAGCGGCTCCGCCGGGCCCTCGCGCGGAACCCGCGCGCCGAGCTCGTCGCGCTGGACCGCGGCCGTCACGGCGAGCTGCCGACCGGGTTCGAGGCGCGCCTGGCCGAGTTTTTCCTGCTATATGTGAGGTGACGTACGTCACCAGGAGGCGGCATGAACGTCGGGGTTCCGCGTGAGATCAAGCCGGGCGAGCAGCGCGTTGCCCTCACGCCGGCCGGCGCCCGCGCCCTCACCGAGGCGGGCCATCGCGTCGCCGTCGAGCAAGACGCCGGCGCCGGAAGCGGCATCCGCGACGAGGAGTACACGGCGGTCGGCGCCGAGCTCGCCGCGGTCGACGAGGTCTGGCGGCGCGCCGACCTGGTGCTGAAGGTGAAGGAGCCGCTCGCGCCCGAGGTCGCGCGGCTCCGAGACGGCCAGATCCTCTTCACGTACCTTCATCTGGCGCCGGCGCCGGAGCTGACGCGCGGGCTCCGCGCCACCGGGGCCATCGCCCTCGCCTACGAGACGGTCCAGCGCCCCGACGGGAGCCTTCCGCTCCTGACGCCGATGAGCGAGGTCGCCGGACGCCTCGCGGTCCAGGAGGGCGCCTTCTACCTGGGGCGCGCCCACGGCGGCCGCGGCATCCTCCTCTCCGGCGTGCCGGGCGTCCCGCCCGGCAACATCGTGATCATCGGCGCCGGCACGGCGGGCGTCAGCGCCGCCCGGATCGCCGTCGGGCTCGGCGCCGACGTATCGATCCTCGACGTGAACCTCGACCGGCTGCGCCAGGTCGACGATCTGTTCCGCGGCCGGGTGGTCACGCTGATGTCGAACAGCTTCAACCTCGACCAGGTCGTGCGCCGCGCCGACCTGCTGATCGGCGCCGTGCTGGTCGCCGGGGCGCGGGCGCCCGTGCTCGTCACCAAGGAGATGGTGACGCAGATGAAGGAAGGCTCCGTCATCGTGGACATCGCGGTCGATCAGGGCGGCTGCGTCGCGACCATTCATCCGACGACGCTGCTCGACCCCGTCTACCTGGTCGACGGCGTCGTCCACTACGGCGTCGCCAACATGCCGGCGCTCGTCCCCCGCACGTCGACGTTCGCGCTCACGAACGCGACGCTCCCGTACGCCCTCGAGCTGGCCACGCGCGGCGTGGTGGCGGCGGTGCGCGCGAACCCGGTGCTGGCCAGGGGCGTCAACGTCTGGCGCGGCAAGGTCGTGCACCCGGCGGTCGCCGAGGCGCTCGGCGAGAAGCCGGCACCGCTCGACGCGAGCCTCTCCTGAACATTCGCGTCGGGACCTCCGGCTACAACTATCCGGAGTGGCGCGGGACGTTCTATCCCGACAAGCTGCCGGCCGCGAAGATGCTCGCGTATTACGTCGAGCGCTTCGCCACCGTCGAGATCAACGCGACGTTCTACCGGATGCCGAACGCCAAGACGCTCGCGACGTGGGCGGCGACCGCTCCCGCCGGCTTCACGTACGTCCTGAAGGCTCCGCAACAGATCACGCACTTCGCCCGGCTTCGTGACGTCGACGAGCCGCTCCGCCACTTCTCCGACACGGCGGCCACGCTCGGCGACAAGCTGGGGCCGGTCCTCTTCCAGCTCCCCCCGAACTTCAAGAAGGCTGCCGATCGGCTCGGCGCCCTGCTGGCGGCCTGGCCCGCCGAGCGTCGCGTCGCCCTCGAGTTCCGTCACGAGAGCTGGTTCGACGACGAGGTGTACGCGCTTCTGCGAACCCGGAATGCTGCCCTCTGCGTCGCCGACACCGACGAGGGCTCGACGCCTGCTGTCGCGACGGCGGACTTCGGCTATCTCCGGCTGCGCGCGGCCGAGTACACCGACGATCAGTTGCGACGATGGCTCGACACGATGGCGCGCGTCGGCGCCGGCTGGCGCGACACCTATGTCTTCTTCAAGCACGAGGCTGAGTCGACTCGCCGCGCGTTGGCCTTACAAACTCTGATCCCCACGCACGGGCAGCCCTGAAGAGGATTCCCCAGGACGGTCCCGCGGCCGGCCGTTGAGCCTCTCGAGCGATTCTCGGGCCGCACAACTCGCTTGACCACCCCGAGGGCTCAAGCAATCATGTGGCGTGTTTCAGCGCGCCATTGTCGTCCTTCTCGTCACCGCCCTTCTCGGGCTGGTGCCCGCCGCCTACGCAGATCCACCTGACCCGACGTGGCTCGGCGGTTATTGGAACGATGACGATTTCGACAGCGTCTTCTTTGCGATCGTCAGTATGTGCGCCGTCGAAGCCGCATCGCTCACCGTGCTCGGACCCCTGTGGACCCTTCCCATCGACGTCCAGGCGTTGCAACCGAGCTTCGTCCAGGTCTCGTCTCACGCCGCTGCTTCCCCCCGCTCGCCACCAATCTAGCGTCCCTGCCCGAGTCCTGATACTCGACAAGCGCCCCTGCCGGGTCGGCCAGCACCCCTCGTGGGTGTTCTGTGTCTGCACAAGACCGCCTGGCTCTACGCCCGAGGCGATCGCTGTTTGCATGGGGGATCGCATGCACATGTGTTCGGCGAGCAGGTGATTCCGCCGGCGTCCGGGGCCACGAGGACGCTGCCGGGTTGGTTCAAGGTCATTGTCTGGAGCCTCGGCGCCGCCGTGCTGGCCGGGGCCCTGGTCGAGGTGCTGAGCGGGGTCCACAGCGATTTCCTTTTGCACTACACCTTCGGGAAGCGGTTCCTCGAGCGAACCTTCATCTACGCGGAGAACCTGCACGTTCCCTACCCGCCATTCTGGGCCCTGTTCTGGGCTCCGTGGACGGTCATGTCTCTCGAAGCGGCACGGGTTGTCGCCTTTCTGGTCCTGGCGATCGGAAGCCTGACGTCCCTCTCGCTGGTCCTCGTGCGGATGGGTCATCGGATCATCCCGGCGCGGGATGACCGGGTCACGATCGCGCTGATCGTGGCGCTGGTGCTGGCGGCCCGCTTCATTCTCCGGGATCTGACCGAGAGCGGCCCCAACCTCTTCCTGGGGTCCCTGGTGTGGATGGGCCTGCTTCTGTACCTCGGGGGGCGACGAGTCGCGGCCGGCTTACTGATTGGCTTCCCCATTGCCCTGAAAATGACCCCGGCCATCTTCATTCCGTACTTCCTGCTCAAGCGGGAGTGGAAGACGGCGGCGGCGGCGCTGGCCACGGCCGTGGTGCTCAGCGCCTCGCCCGGCCTCTTTCGACCGTCCCCGCTTTTCTGGCAGGAGATGCGCACCTGGACCGGCAACGCCTGGCACGAAGTGACCACCGTGGATGCCTCGGCTACGATCCTCGGCCAGCCGGAGATCCGCAATCTCTCGTTGCGGCAAGCGCTGGCCCGGCTGCTCCGGCATTATCCGCCGGGACATCGCCTGGTCGTCGAGCACCCTCTGTTCATTCAGTTCCTCGGCCTTCCCCCGCGGGGAGCGGCATGGCTTGTCCGGTGGCTGATGCTGGCGTTCATCGGTCTGGTCGCCTGGCGCTTCCGAAGGCGCGCGTCGGAGGCAGGACATCCCATGGTCCTGCCGCTGGAGCTGGCCACGGTGTCAGCGCTCGCCTTGCTGTATTCCCCCATCACGTGGAAGCAGCACTGCGTGAGCTTGCTGCCCGCCCTGTTCCTCCTGGCTCTATGCAGCCTGCAGTGGAACCGTGTGAGTCGCTGGATGTGGTGCGCCCTGCTCTACTACGTGGTGTTCGCCCTGGTCCTGACGCGGGACGCGGTGGGGCGCCCGTTCTCGATTCTTCTCGAGTCCTACCATGTGGTGACGTGGGCCATTCTGCTGCTCGTCATCGCGCTGCTGGCGTGGCACCGACGCGTCCTCTCGCCACACGGGCCCGGAGCCGGTGGAGAGAGGCGGTGGGCTGGGCCCTCGGCTGTTCCCTCGGCCCTCGCTGACGAGGCGGTTGGGCGTCGAAGCAAACCATGAATGTTCCACGCGAGCCCAAACTGTCGGTGGTCATTCCCGTGTACAACGAACGGCGAACCGTCGAAGAGGTATTGCGTCGCGTCCATGCCGTCGCTATCGCCAAGGAGATCATCGTCGTCGACGACGGCTCGACTGACGGGACGCGCGAGCTCCTGGAGAAGATCGCGAGAGAGGAGTCGCCACTCGTCAGCGGTCTGAAGATCTACTTTCAACCGGTGAACCGCGGTAAGGGAGCGGCGCTGAGGCGCGGCTTTCAGGAGGCTCGCGGGGAGATCGTCATCGTCCAGGATGCGGACCTCGAGTACGATCCGCGGGACTACGCTCAGCTCATCGACCCGATCGACCGCGATCTCGCCGACGTGGTCTATGGGTCTCGCTTCCTCGGTGGCCCCCATCGCGTATTGCTCTACTGGCATTCGGTGGCGAACAAGATGTTGACCGGGCTGTCCAACATGCTGACGAACCTGAACCTCACGGATGTGTGGACCTGCTACAAGGCGTTTCGCCGGCCGATACTGCAGAGCCTGATCCTGAAAGAGAACCGCTTCGGCTTCGAGCCGGAGGTCACGGTGAAAGTGGCCGCCCTTCGATGTCGGGTGTACGAGGTGCCCATCTCCTACCAGGGACGAACCTACGAGGAGGGGAAAAAGATCGGCTGGAAGGACGCGATATGGGGGTTGTGGTGCCTCGTGCGCTATCGATTCATGGACTGACGGTCGCCCCCTCGGCCCCGGAATGAGTATTCTGTAGCGCGTGGCGAGCTGGAAATTCCTCGCGCTTCGTGACGGGTAAGCTTCCATCGACACGGACTCGCCGGCGGCGGCCGCCAGCACCCTAGCCCGCGCCCTGGAGATTCTGCGCGTCGCGACACGCATGGGGATGACCTCCTTCGGCGGGCCTGTGGCGCACCTCGGCTACTTCCGCGAGGAATACGTGGTCCGACGCCGCTGGCTCGACGAGGCCACGTACGCCGATCTCGTGGCGCTCTGCCAGTTCCTTCCCGGCCCGGCCAGCAGCCAGGTCGGCATCGCCATCGGCATCACGCGCGGCGGCCTGCTCGGGGGCGTCGCGGCGTGGCTCGGGTTCACGCTGCCGTCGGCGATCGCGCTCGTCCTGTTCGCGTACGGCGTGCGGGGGCTCGGGGCCGCCGACGCCGGCTGGCTGCACGGGCTCAAGGTGGCGGCGGTGGCCGTGGTCGCGCTGGCCGTGTGGGGCATGGCGCGATCGCTCGCGCCGGACCGGGCGCGGGCCACGATCGCAATCCTGTGCGCCTTCTGCGCGCTTCTCTCGCCGACGGGCGTGGGGCAGGTCCTCATCATCGCGGCCGCCGCCCTCGTAGGCTTGTGGCTCCTGCCCGGAAGCGCGGCGGCCCCGGCCACCGAGAGGCCGGTGCCGGTGAGCCGGGCGCTCGGCGCATGCGTGTTCCTGGTGTTCTGCGGCCTCCTGATCGCGCTGCCCATCGCCCGTCAAATCGTCGGCAGCCAGGCGCTCGCGGTCTTCGACAGCTTCTTTCGCGCCGGGTCGCTGGTGTTCGGCGGAGGCCACGTCGTCCTGCCGCTGCTCCAGGCCGAGGTCGTTCCGCCCGGCTGGGTGACCGGCGAAGAGTTCGTCGCCGGCTACGGCGCGGCCCAGGCGGTGCCCGGCCCGCTCTTCACCTTCGCGGCCTATCTGGGCGCCGTCATGGGACCGCGGCCCAATGGTCTCGCCGGCGCCGTCATCGCGCTGGTGGCGATCTTCCTGCCGTCCTTCTTGATGATCGTGGGCGCCCTGCCCTTCTGGGACGCGCTGCGCGGCCGATCGAGCTTTCAGGCCGCGCTCCGCGGGATCAACGCCGCGGTGGTGGGACTGCTGCTCGCCGCGCTCTATCAGCCCGTGTGGACGAGCGCGATCCGCGGGCCGGCCGACGTGGGCCTCGCCCTGGCGGCCTTCGGCCTGCTCGCGTTCTGGAAGGCGCCGCCGTGGCTGGTCGTCGTGCTCGCCGCGGCCGCCGGCGCGCTCTTCGCCCTTGCCCGGTA
>QHSM01000425.1 GCA_003221595.1 Candidatus Rokuibacteriota bacterium
GCCCTTCAGGTTCGCCTGCCGGATGAACTCGCCGCGCAGTCGCGCGCGGGTCGTCTGCGGGGGCACGTGCTTGGCCTGCTCGATGGTGTCGTCGTCGGTGATCCGGTCCACGTGGTCGTTGTTGGTCAGGCGATAGTAGACGCCCTTGTCGGGGCGGATGTCGTGGTACTGGAGATCGAGCAGCGACACCTTGGGGTCCCGCCAGGAGAGGCGGTGGCGGTTCATGAAGTTGTCGATGAGCTGCCGCTTGATGACCCAGTCGAGCTCGCGGCTGAGCTGCATCGGATCCGACTCGAGCTTGGTCAGGACGTCGGTCCAGCGGGCGAGGACGTCCTTGGTCGTGCTGTCGGCGCTGATCGAGTTGACGTAGCGCGTCGCGTACTCCAGGTACTCGAGTTGCATCTGGAGGGCCGTGATCGAGCGGCCGTCCTTCAGCTTGATCGCCTCGCGCAGTGTCGGATCGTGCGAGATGTCGCGGATCGCCTGCACGGGGGACTGCAATGAATAATCGCGGTCGAAAAACCCATCCTCGATCATGTCGAGGACGAGTGCAGTCGTCCCGATCTTCAAGTAGGTGGCAATCTCGGACATATTCGAATCACCAACAATCACGTGCAGGCGCCGGTACCGCTCGGCGTCGGCGTGCGGCTCGTCGCGCGTGTTGATGATCGACCGCGACGAGGTCGTCGCGCCGGAGATTTCCTGGCAGATGTGCTGAGCGCGCTGGGACAGGCAGTAGTGGAAGCCGCGCGGCGTCTGCAGCACCTTGCCCGCGCCCGCGAAAATTTGCCGGGTGACGAAGAAGGGAATGAGCGCCTCGGCCAGGCGCTGGAACGACACGTCCCGCGAGACCAGGTAGTTCTCGTGGCAGCCGTAGGAATTGCCCGCCGAGTCGGTGTTGTTCTTGAACAGGAGGATGTTGCCCGAGATCCCGTCCTCGCGCAGCCGCTTCTCGGCCTGGTGCAGGAGGTCCTCGACGATGCGCTCGCCCGCCTTGTCGTGGATGACCAGCTCGGTGACGTCATCGCACTCGGGCGTCGCGTACTCCGGGTGGAATCCCGTGTCGAGATAGAGCCTCGCCCCGTTCTCCAGGAACACGTTCGCGTTCCGAGCGCCGGGAATGACCTTCTCGAAGAGGTACCGCGCGACGTTGTCGGGGGACAGGCGGCGCTGGCCGTTCAGGGTGCAGGTGAGCCCGTACTCGTTCTCGATACCGAAGATGCGCCGCTTCATGGGCCTGTCCTGCCCAAGCCTAACACGGCTTACTGCGCAGCGCCCAAGAGTTGACCCAGCGCCTCCACGGGGATCCGCCTGAACTTCCGCCGCGCCTTGTTCCGGTCGAGGACGGCGACCTCGAGGTCGCGCTCGGTCAGCGTCTTGTTTTGCGTGACCGTCAGGGCGCGCACGCCGAGCTGCAACGCCTCGCCGAGGGTCATGGTGTCCTTGTAGTGGTCCTTGAGGAAGCGACGGATCTCGTCCGACTGACCGCCCATCGCCGCGTAGTTCCGCTCGTCCTCGATCGTGCCGTCGTAGAGGATGTGGTAGATCTCGCTCTTCGCGCCGTTGCCGTCGCCGACCTCCGCCACCAGCACCTCGACCTCGAATGGCTTGATGTCCTGCGTGAAGATGTTGCCGAGCGCCTGCGAATAGGCGTTGGCCAGGGCCTTGGCGGTCACGTCGCCGCGGCTGTAGGAGTAGCCCTTGACGTCGGCGTGACGGATGCCCGCGATGCGCAGATTCTCGAACTCGTTGTACTTGCCGACCCCGGCGAACGCGATCCGATCGTAGATCTCCGAGATCTTGTGCAGGAGCGTCGAGGGGTTCTCGGCGACCAGGAGGATGCCGTCGCCGAACTCGAGGGTGACGAGGGACCGGCCGCGCGAGATGCCCTTGCGGGCATACTCCGCCTTGTCCTTCATCATCTGCTCGGGGCTCACGTAGTAGGGCAGCGGCATGGCTCAGGCCCCGTTTCCGGTCCGGGTGCGCTCGGTCAGGATCGCCTCGCAGACACGGCGGACCTCGTCGTCGGCAACGTCGCCGAAGCCGGATCGGGTGATGGTCTTCACGGACGGAAAGATGCCGCGCACCAGGTCGGGACCGCCCGTCCCGACGTCCTCGTCGGCGGCGTCGATGAGCGCCTCGAGCGAGACGCGCAGCGCCTCGTCGCGGCTCATGTCGCGCTTCCAGAGCTTCTTCAGCGAGTCGCGCGCGTCCTTGGAGCCCGAGCCCTGCGCGTCGTAGTTGGTTTCCTCGTAGCGGCCGCCGGTGATGTCGTACTTGAACAGCCGGCCGGTGCCCGCTTTCTCGTCGAAGCCGGCGAAGATCGGGACGACCACCAGGCCCTGCATCGCCGCCGGCAGGTTCATGCGAATCATCTGGCTGAGGCGGTTGGCCTTGCCCTCGAGCGAGAGGTTCTCGCCCTCCACCTTCTCGTAGTGCTCGAGCTCGGTCTGGAAGAGCTTGGCCATCTCCATGGCGGGGCCGGCGGCGCCGGCGATCCCGACGCCCGAGAGCTCGTCGGACTTGAAGATCTTCTCGATCCGACGGCTCGCCACCTGGTAGCCGGCCGTCGCCTGGCGGTCGCCCGCCATGATGACCCCGTCACGAAAGCGGACCGACAGGACCGTCGTGCCGTGCACGGGCTCGAAGGACTCGGCGGTCGGCGTCGGACCGAGGCCCGGCACCAGGTGCGGGGACTCGCGGCGGAGCAATTCGACGAAGCTCGAGTTCGAGTAGTCGTTGAACAGCGAGCGCCACCGTCCATCGCCCATCGTCACATCCCGGAGGCGCGCGAGATGTTGCGCAGCAGATCGGCGGCCGTCGGCGACTCGGTCAAGAGCTGGCGCACGTGCGCCTCGGTGCCGCGCAGGGGCTCCAGCATGAAGATCTTCTTGAGCGGGCCTTCCTTGAGGTCGAAGATGACGGAGTCCCAGCTCGCCGAGACGATCTCGTCCGCGTACCGCTGCAGGCACATGCCGCGGAAGTACGCGCGCGTGTCCTTGGGCGGGTCGTAGATCGCCTTCGAGATCTCGTCGTCGGTCGCGATCCGGTCGACCGCGTCCGACTCCTCGAGCTTGTAGTAGAGGCCCCGGCCCGGGCGGATGTCGTGGTACTGCAGATCGATCATCTGCACGCGCGAGTCGTTCCACGCCAGATCGTGCTTGGCCATGTAGTTCTCGATGAGCTGGCGCTTGATGACCCAGTCGAGCTCGCGGCCGAGCTGCATCGGGTCCTCCGCGAGATGGTCCAGCGTCGTCTCCCACCGGGCGAGGACGTCGCGCACCCACGGCTCGGCCTCGTGGTCGCGGTAGTACTTGTGGGCCATCCCCAGGAACTCGCGCTGCAGGTCGACGGCGGTGATGCTGCGCCCGTCCTTGAGCCGGATCGTCTCCCGGCAGCGGAGGTCGCGCGAGACCACGCGGAAGGCACCCACCGGGCCGTCCACCGAGAGGTCGCGCTCGATGAAATCGTCCTCGACCATGCTCAGCACGATCGCCATCGTGCCGACCTTGAGATAGGTCGAGATCTCGCTCATGTTGGCGTCGCCGACGATGACGTGGAGCCGGCGGTACTTCTCCGGATCGGCGTGCGGCTCGTCGCGCGTGTTGATGATCGGACGGGAGTGCATGGTCTCGAGGCCCACTTCGGTCTCGAGGAAATCGGCGCGCTGCGAGATCTGGTAGTCGCACGCGTCGGCGTTGTTCTCGGCGCCCACCTTGCCGGCGCCGGTGAAGATCTGACGGCTCACGAAGAACGGCATCATGTGCTGCACGATGCGCGCGAACGGCACCCGGCGGTCCATCAGGTAGTTCTCGTGGGTGCCGTACGAGTTGCCCTTGCTGTCGGTGTTGTTCTTGTATATCAAAATGCGCTGCTCGGGCGGCGACACGGCTTCGGCTCTCTGTCGAGAGAGATTGAGAATTCTTTCGCCCGCTCGATCCCAGATCACAAGATCTCTCGGATTCGTCGTCTCGGGGCTCGAGTACTCGGGATGCGCGTGATCGACGTAGAACCGCGCGCCGTTCGACAGGATCAGGTTGATGAGCCGCGACTCTTCCTTCGAGGTGCCTTCCTTCTCCTCCATGTACTCGAACCCCCGCGCGTCGCGCAGCGGGCTCTCAGCCTCGTAGTCCCAGCGGACCCGTGAGGACCGGAAGGTTTCGTACGAGTTGATCAGGAGGAGCGAGGAGAGGATCGGATTGAAGTCGGGCTGGTTCTTGACCGTGATCCCGTACTCCGTCTCGATGCCCATGACTTTCGGGAT
>QHSM01000426.1 GCA_003221595.1 Candidatus Rokuibacteriota bacterium
CGCCGCCCAGAACAGCACCGCGTCGTACGAGCCGGCGGCGATGTTGGCGTCGGTGCCGAACTTCTTCTTGAACCGGGCGTTGTAGGCCTGCATGTTCGCGTCGGGGTTGTACGGCGAGAAGTGGTTCAGCTGCACGAACCCTTCCATCGGCTCGGCGATCGACGGCAGATCTTGTTGAAGGAGGAAGCAGTCGATCCCGGCCAGCTTGTACTTCTTCGTCATGCCGAAGGAGTGGAGCTGGGTCATCAACCGGAGCGAGTCCGTGCCGGCGAACGCCAGGAACAGCACGTCGGGATTCGACTGGTTGATGGCGCCGAACCAGGGGCTGAAGTCCTTCGTGTCGAGCGGCGCGCCGGCGACGCCGACCACCTCGCCGCCGAGCTTTTCGAGCGCGGTCTTGAACTGGCGCCCGTCGGACTGGCCCATCGCGTAGTCGGTGTAGAAGATGTAGACCTTCTTGCCCATCTTGTCGACGATGTACTTGGCGAGCCCGGTCGCCTGCATCCGGGAGTCGGGCTGGTTCGAGAAGTAGTACTTGTGGAACTTCGTGGTCCGCATGAACTCGGCGCAGGAGACCGAGTTCCAGTGGATGGTCTTGTGCTTCTTGGTGACGTCCATCACCGCCAGCGTCGCGCCGCTCGACACGGCCCCGACCAGCAGCTTCACGTCGTCCTGCAGGATGAGCTTCTCGGCCTTGCGGACGGCCGGAGCGGGCTTGGTCTCGTCGTCCTCGGAGACAATCTCGATCTTGTGGCCGAGAACGCCGCCCTTGGCGTTCAGCTCCTCGACCGCCATCTGGATGCCCCACGTCTGGTACTTGCCGTAGCCCTCGAAGACGCCGACCTTGGAGCCGAGGTCGCCGATCTTCACGACCTTGGGCTGCGAGACGGCGGGTGCCGACACCCAGACCAGTGTCGCGACCGCGACGAGCGCGACGAATCCCCACATCACACGCTTCATGAGCTCCTCCTCGCTGACGTTGACGACGTTTCGATCAGGGTCGACAGGACCTGGACGATTCGCTGGATCGGCTGGCGTGCCTTGGCCGGGTCGTCCGGCGGGGCGCCGCCGGCCGCCGGCTTCACATAGCCCTCGGCCTCGTCGAACGCCAGCCGGACAGCGACCGACGACTTGCTGTCACGCATCGCGACGGCGAAGTCCACGAGGTTGTAGTAGCGCCAGATCGCCTCGAGGAACTTGCGCCCGGTGGCGGCGCGGCTTTCGGGCGTGCCGCCGGGCTCCCCGAGCTGGCGATCGGCCTCGAGCGCCAGGTCGCGGGCGAGCGCCGCGAAGAAGATCATGAGCCGCCGCTCCACCTCGGGTCCGTCGCTCGCCCGGAGCGCGGCGCGCGTGCCGTCCTCGAGGCCGGCGGGCAGGGTCGAGGCCTGGGCGCGCATCGCGGCGCGCACGGCGCCGCTCTCGAAGAGCTGCGACGCCACGTCGAACCGCTTCGCCTGTACGGAGAACTTGATCTGCTTGAAGTTCGTGGTGACCGCGTTGTCCCGGGGAACGTAAGAGCCGACGTGATGCGCGGCGGCGGGACTGGTGATGGTAACGAGTATTACTGTAGCGAGTGCCGTGAGCACGGGTAGCACCGAGGGTGGCCTGACAAAGATGCGGGCCGGCTCCGGTCGCCCGAACACCCTTACGACACGCCCGATCGCGGGCGTCATCGCCCTGTCATGCGGAGCGCGACCAGGCCGACCAGCCACCAGAGCGCCGCGATGGTGGCGGAGCCGAACGGGATCCACACGAGCCACTCGGCGATCGTCTTCGCGCCGTCCGGACCGTACGAGGGAATCAAGGCACTCCATACGAGGTAGCCGACAGGATAGCCCGCTCCGCCCGTCGTGAGAAGCGCGGTGATCGACCGGCGGACCGCCGCGGATTGCGCCACGGTGGCGGCGACCATGGTCGTGGCGATGATGACCAGTCCCATGCCCTCGGCGTGCATGTGAAAGAGGCGCAGGCCCGCGTCGAACTTCACGAGCGCTTCGTCGAGGATGCGCTCGTCCACGTCGCGGACGCCGACGAGGCCGTGCACCGCGGGGCGCGCCAGCATCCGGTCGCGCGCCCAGCGCGTCAGCTCGACCTTGAAGCGCGCCATGGAGGCGCCGCCGATCTCGGCGCAGGCGATCGAGAGCAGGGCCACCAGGAGGACCCATCGCGGCGGCACCCGCCAGACGGAAGCCTCGGCGGCGACGCTCATGCGCGACGGCGCGCGGCGACGAGCATCAGGGCGAGCAGTCCGGCGATCGCCGAGACGCCGAGCGGCGCGAGGATCCAGCGCTCGGCGAGGTCGATCCCGGCATCGCGCCCGAGCTCCAGCACCGCGGCCCCGTACACGAGATAGCCCAGGGGAAAGAGGCCGCCGAGCGTCAACACCACATAGAGAAGCGCCCGCGCGCGTCGGCCGGGCGTGAAGGCGGCGACCAGCGTGGAGGCGAAGAAGAGGACCAGTCCCACGCCCTCGGCGTGAAGATGGAAGAACGAGAGCGCCGCCTCGGCGCTGAAGATCGCCTGGGCGCGCACCTCGTCGTCGTACTCCGCGGAGCCCGAGAAGCCGTGGGCTTGAGGATTGGCGGCGACACGCGCGGCGGCGTAGCGCTGGATCTCCGGCTTGAGCCGGGACATCGCGGCGCCGGCCGTCTCGCCGAGCGCCATCATCGCGATGGCGACGAGGACGACGGCGAGGGGCGGGCGCTTCACGGGGCCGGACATTATCACCGCCGCCCCGGGTTTGTCATTATTCGCCGCCTGTGGCAAGGTTGGCGCGCTCATGCGTAGCGGCGCCGCGTATGTCGCGAGTCTCCGGGACGGACGGTCGGTGTTTCTCGACGGTGAGCGCGTCGACGACGTCACCAAGCACCCGGCGTTCGCCGAGCCGATCCGGTGCATCGCCGAGACCTACGACCGCGCGAAGGCCGCGGCGAACGACCCGGCGCTCACCTTCGCCGACCCGGCGACCGGAGCGCGGCACAGCAACATGTGGCTCGTGCCGCGCTCGGCGGAGGACCTCGGCGCCCGGCGGCGCGTCCACCGCTTCTGGGCCGAGCCGTCGTTCGGCCTCATGGGGCGAACGCCCGACCACGTCGCCTGCGTGCTCACCGCGTTCTCCGCCTGGCGGCAGCTCTTCGACCGCGGCGGCGCGCGCTTCGGCGACAACGTCGTGCGCTTCCACGCTCGGGCGCGCGCCGAGGATCTCTACGTGACCTACGCGATCGTCCCGCCGCAGGTGGACCGGTCGCAGCCCGCCCACCGTCACCCCGAGCCGTTCCTGCATCCGGGCGTGGTCCGCGAAACCGACGGCGGCATCGTGGTGCGCGGCGCCCACGCGATCGCGACGTCCGCGACGATGGCCGACTGGCTCTTCGTCTCCTACATCACGCCGCTGGTGCCGGGCGACGAGGACTACGCGATCTCGCTCGTCATGCCGATGAACGCCGACGGGCTGCGCCTCTATCCGCGCCGTCCGTTCGCGTCGATGGCGACCAGCGTCTACGACTATCCGCTTTCATCGCGATTCGACGAGGTCGACACCACGGTTGTGTTCGACGACGTGTTCGTCCCCTGGGAGCAGGTCTTCATCTACCGGAACGTCGACCTGATCAACGCCCAGTTCCACGACACGCCTTCCCACACGACGGCCAACTTTCAGGCCCTCGTCCGGTTCGGCGTGAAGCTCGAGCTCATGGCCGGCCTCGCGATACGGCTCGCCGAGATCCAGAAGGCGGAAGGCGACCCGGGAGTCCAGGCGACGCTCGGCGGGGACATCGCCGCGCTCTGCGCGGCGTTCGACGCGCTGGTGAAGGCGGCCGAGCGCTTTCCGCTGCTCACCGGCGGGGTGGCGCGGCCGCACCCGCAGTACATCTACGCGGGCATGGGGCTCCAGCGGCGGCTCATCGTGGACATGACGCGCACTCTGCGCGAGCTCGCGGGGGGCGCGTTCCAGACCGTGCCCTCTTCGGAGGCGGCCTTTACGAGCGCCTCGACCCGCGCCGACACCGAGCGCTACTACCAGTCGGCCGCCGCCGGCGCGCGCGAGCGCATCAAGCTCGTGAAGCTGATCTGGGATTTCGTCGGCACCGAGTTCGGAGGGCGCCAGCTCCAGTACGAGATGTTCTACTCGGCCTCGCAGCCCGTCGTGAACCGCCGCATGTTCCGCTCCTACGACTGGGCCGCCGCCAAAGAGGTGGTCGCGCGCTGCCTCGGCGAGTACTGATGTCCCGCCTGG
>QHSM01000156.1 GCA_003221595.1 Candidatus Rokuibacteriota bacterium
GCTCATGAGGTTCACGCTCGTGTTGCCCGGCCGCAGCGCGCCGAACGTGAGCTGGGTGATCTTGCCCATCGCGCCCACCGGCGTGGTGTCGGTCTCGCCGGTGACGCGGCACGCGACGAGCGCCAGCACGAACGACAGCACCACCGCGACCGCCGTCTCCCAGTACGGCATGCCGAGGGTCCGGTGGCCGAGCCATGCCAGGCCGACGAATCCGACGATCTGGCCCGCGACGAACCACGAGGCCGGCGCCTCGATCGCGGCGACGGGATCGTTCGCGTTCCGGCCGCGGACCCCGAACATCGCGCCGAGGTCGGTGAAGGCTCTCAGCGCGGTCCGCCACTGCATGGCGAACGAGAGCAGGCTCGAGGCGACCATGCAGGCCACGCCGCCCCAGAGCGTCCACTGCACGATGGCGGCGTAGCCGGCGCCCTCGATGACGCCGCGGTGCTGGAGGATCGGCGCGAAGATCATCCACGCGGTCACGCTGCCCAGGAGCATGCTCCAGCAGACGTGAAGCCCCGTGATGGCGCCCGCGGCGATGAACATGGGCTCCCACGAGAACATGACCGTGCGTCCCATCCACGCCGGTCCGAACACCCGCTGGTTGAAGCCGGCGATCCACGTCCCGATCATCCACGGGGCGAGCTTCGCGCTCACCAGCACGAGTCCGTCGGCCCAGAGCTTGCCGGCGGCGGCGATCAGCCCCGCCCATCCGAGCGCCCGCGCCGAGCGCATGCCCTTGTCCCCGACGGAGTGGAGCGCGCGCAGCGTCTCGGCCGCCGCGATGCCGCTCGGGAAGCGGAGCTGCTCCACGTTGATCATCTGGCGTTTCATCGGAATCGCCATGGTGACCCCGAGCACCGCCAGGAAGAACACCCAGGCGAGCAGCGTGGGTAGGGGCAGGGTGCTGCCGGTGATGAGCATGTACGCCGCGAACGCCGAGATGAGCGTGCCGCCGGTCGACGAGCCCGCCGAGCTCGCGGTGGACTGCATGCAGTTGTTCTCGAGAATCGTCATGGGCGTGCGCACGAGCCGCGCCCGATGCAGGGCGGTCCAGATGGCGTAGGAGAGGATGCACGCGGTGATCGCCACGCCGAAGCCCCAGCCGGCCTTGAGGCCGATGTAGAGGTTGGTGAGCGAGAGCACGCCGCCGAGCGCCGAGCCCATCAGCACGGCGCGCCAGGTGAGCTGCAACATGCGATCGCCGCGCCCGGTGTAGACCTGCTCGTACCACTGGCGCTCGATCTCTTCGGGGGTTCCACCGAATCCGCGGATCGGAAGCGTTTCGCTCACGGCCCACATCCTGTCACGAGCCTTCGTTCACGGCCAGCTTGCCGCGCGGTCGTCACGCGGCGGCCGTCAGATGTGGGCGCGGACTACTGCTTCGACGTCGCTGGCGTGTCGATAGGAGCGCCTGGGCGTCGCGGAGGCGGTGGTCCGCCCCATGTCCACGACAGACCGAATCCGAGCCAGCCGTTGATCTCACTCCGGCCCGTGCCGTACGACCCCACCGGCGGATTCGGCGACGTCCAGCCCGAGAGGCCGATGCGCCCGGTGGTGTCCGGGGTCTCGACCTGGAGCACGAACGGCTCGACGAAGGCCGGATCGTAGGGGACGCTCGGCGGGATGCCCAGGTAGTAGAGGTCGTCGCTCGTGCGCCGCTCGTAGAGCAGCCCGGGAGTGACGACGCGCGGCTCGCGCGGCAGCTCGGGCGCTGTGATCTTCACGTTCTGCGCCCACGCTGGCGCCAGCCCCAGCGCTGTCGTGAGCGCGATCGTCAGCAGAGCATGGTTCCGCATGTCTGGCTGAAGTTGCATCGGACGTACCAGGCGGGGGTCGCGCGCCGACGCCAACCGCCAGGGGAAGTTACGAGGCGCGATGCGGCGCCGGGGTATGGGGTTTCTCCATTCCCTCGGGAATTTTTTTCCCTCGGGAATTTTTTCATCCCCGGCGCCGCCGATAGACGACGCCTAGCGCGCGGGCCTTGCGGCCGCGGACGGCGTGGGCTCGCCGGACTTGACGACCGACGGGTACTTCGCGCAGGCGGCCAGACCGACGACCGACGCGATCAGCGCGAGAGCGAGCATCGTCGACTTCAGGTGCGACTTCATGACGTGTCCTCCTGTGTTAGGGGTTTTCGGACTTCGTTGGCCGATTGAAAGTGCAGGAGAGGTGCCAGCGGGAGGGCACGAAACGACGGGGGCTTAGGAGTCAGGGGCGCGCCGGCGCCGGATCGGCGGGGTGTCCTTCTGGCGCGCAGGTGACGAGCGTTGTCAGCCAGCGGTTAGCGGTGCACGGAGGCGACCCAGTCCCGCCACGTGCCGCCCATCGCCTCGAATAGCAAGATGGTGTCGAGGTAGCGCTGTCCCTTCGCGCGCGCGTAGCCGAGCAGCGCCTGCTCGTACAATCGCTGCGCGTCGAGGACCTGCAGGAGACTGCCGCGCCCCGCGGCGTACGCGTCCTGCGCGAGCTTCAGCGAGGCGTCCGACGTCGTCACGGCGGTGTTCTCGGCGCCGAGCAGCTCGGCGTCGTGCTGCAGCGCCTGGAGCACGTCGGCGACCTGACCGAAGGCCAGGAGCACGGTTTGCCGGTAGCCGGCGAGCTGCGCGGCGTACGCGTCGAGCGCGGCGCGCCGCTGGGCCAGCAGCGTCCCGCCGTGGAAGAGCGGCGCGGTGAGCCCGGCCGCGAGGCTCGAGGCGATGATCGGCCCGCTGAACGTGCCGTTGGTCGCGATCGTCTCGAGCGCCACCGACGCCGACAGCGTGATGGACGGATAGAGCTGAGCGGTCGCCACGCCGATGGCGGCGCTCGCCGCGTGCAGCTGCGTCTCGGCGGCGAGGATATCGGGGCGACCGTGCACCAGCCCGGAGGGCACGATGACCGGAAGGTCAATCGGCAGCGCGAGCGAGTCGAGGACGAAGTCCGGCGGCGTCCACTCACCGGGTGACTTGCCGACCAGCACCGTCAGCGCGTGACGAGCCACGCTGAGCTGCTGGCGCAGCGGCGGCAGGAGCGTGCGATCACCGGCGAGCTGGCTCTCGGCGCTCAGCACGTCGGTCCGCGCGACACTGCCCGCCTCGTAGGCGATGCGTACCAGCTCGAGGTTGTGCTCGTCGGCCGCCACGACGTCCTCGGCCGCCTTGATCTGGGCCAGCGTCGAGGCGATCGTGATCGCCTGCGTGGCGACCGACGCGGTGAGCGTCACGTAGGCGCCCGCCAGCTGGTGGAGCTGGCTCTCCGCCAGCGCCCGCTGCTGCTCGACGAAGCGTCGATCACGCCCGAACACGTCGGGCGTGTAGGAGAGCATGGGGCCGAAGCTGAAGATCTTCGTGACCAGGCTCGCCGGCGTCCGCCCGTACGTGCGGGTGCCCGGGCGGCTTCCGGTCGCCGAGCCGTCGATCTGCGGATAGTAGGCGCCGCGCGCGGCGTTCACGACCTCATCGGCCTGGGCGAGCACGGCTCGCGCGCTCTCGAGGGTGGGGCTCGCGGCGATGGCCCGCGCGATCGCGTCGTCGAGGTCCGGTGACTGCAGGAGCGCCCACCAGTCGCGCGTGATCGCGGCGACCAGGCGCTGGGTGGCGTCGGCGCCACCGGGCGCCGGCAGGACGATCGGAGTCGTGTCGTAGCCGTCGACCGCCGGGGCCGCCGGCCGCACGAAGTCCGGACCGACGGCGCAGCCGGCCGTCAGCCCGACGAGCAGGCCCGCGAGCAGCCCCTGGAACAGTCGAGGGCGCACGAGGCTACTCGTACCGGAGCGCCTCGATCGGATCGAGGTGCGCCGCCTTCCGCGCCGGGTAGTAGCCGAAGAAGATGCCCACGGCCGCCGAGAACCAGAACCCGCCGAGGATCGCCGCCGGTGACAGGAGCGTCGGCCACTCGGCGACGCGCGAGATGATCTGCGAGATCGCCACC
>QHSM01000157.1 GCA_003221595.1 Candidatus Rokuibacteriota bacterium
CTGTCGCGCTCGGCGCCTTCGACGGCATTCACCTGGGCCACCGCGCCATCCTCGGCACGGCCGTGGCTCGGGCGCGAGAGGCCAAGCTCCGGGCGGTGGCGTGCACGTTTGACCGCCACCCGATGGAGGTGCTCCAGCCCGATCGTGCGCCTCTTCCCATTACGACCCTCGACGAGCGGCTCGAGCTGATCGGCGAGACCGGGATCGACACCACCGTGGTGGTGGCCTTCACGAGGGCTGTCGCCTCGGTCGAGGCCGGGGCGTTCGTCCGGGATGTCCTCGTGGAGACGCTGAAGGCGCGGGAGATCGTGGTCGGGTTCAACCATCGATTCGGGCAGGGCGCCCGCGGTGACGCGGAGCTGCTCGAGCAGCTAGCGGGCCCCCTGGGATTCCGCGCCCACATCGTGCCGGCCTTGATGGTCGACGGGATCACGGTGTCGTCGTCGGAGATCCGCGGAGCGCTCCAGCGGGGCGATCTCGAGAGCGCGGCGCGCCTGCTCGGCCGCGACTACTCCATCCACGGCGACGTCGTCCGGGGAGCGGAACGCGGACGGACCCTCGGCTTCCCGACCGCCAACGTGCGAACGGACCGTCCCCTGGGGCTTCCGGTGGGAGTCTACGTCTGCGAGATCCTCATCGGCGGCCGCGCGCGCCGAGCGGTCGTCAACGTGGGCGTGCGGCCCACGTTCGGGGAGAACGAGCTGGCCGTCGAGGCGCACGTCATCGATTTCGCCGGCGATCTCTACGGACAGCGGGTCGGCCTCATCTTTCTCCGTCGTCTTCGGGAGGAGCGGAAGTTCCCGAGCGTCGAGGATCTGCGCCGTCAGATCGCGCTCGACGTCGCCGCCGCGCGCCAGAGTGGGTGACGCGGGGCCGGCCGTAACTTTACTTCGGGCCGCCCACGTGGTACTCTCCATGCGTATCTGTTGACAAAACAAGACGTTTTGGAACCCGCTCTGGCGTGGGAGTCCAGGTCCCCTGGGGTGTGGCGATTGGAGGGTCTTCGATGCCGCTTGCCGTCGAACGCAAGAAGAGTCTGATCGAGCAGTTCCGGACCCACGAGGGCGACACGGGCTCGCCCGAGGTGCAGATCGCGCTACTGACCGAGCGCGTCAACAGTCTGACCGATCACTTCAAGCAGCACGTCAAGGACCATCATTCGCGCCGGGGGCTCTTGATGCTGATCGGCAAGCGTCGCGGTCTTCTGGAATACCTTCGGTCCCGAGCACCGGAGAGGTATCGCGTCATCATCGACAAGCTCGGCATCCGCCGCTGACGGCGGAGACACTCTCAACTGATCGGTCCTCGGACGGAACGGCTCCGGGGGCCCCGAGGCGGGCAGGCTCAGCGCCCCCTCCACACGGCGTTCGCCGGATTCCGGCCGATACGCGAGGACAATTTTTGGCATGACCCATACTGTGGAAGTCGAGATCAACGGCCAGCGCATGGCCATCGAGACCGGCAAGGTGGCCAAGCAGGCCGACGGCGCCGTCGTCGTCCGATACGGTGGCTCGATGGTGCTGGCGACGTGCGTCGCCGCCAAGACGGCGAAGGAATCGCAAGACTTCTTCCCCCTGACCGTGGAGTATCGGGAGCGCGCCTACGCCGGCGGCCGAATCCCCGGCGGCTACTTCAAGCGAGAGGGCGCTCCCGTCAAGAAGGAGACGCTGACGTCGCGCCTCATCGACCGGCCGATCCGGCCTCTGTTCCCCGACGGATTCAAGAACGAGGTGCAGGTCATCTGCCTGGTGATCTCGGGTGACCTGGAGAACGACCCGGACGTCCTGGCGATAAACGGCGCCTCGGCCGCCCTCTGCCTGTCGGGCATCCCGTTCGACGGGCCCATCGGCGCCGTACGCGTCGGGATGGTCGACGGCAAGCTGATCGCGAACCCGACCACGTCGCAGCAGAAGGTGTCGAGCCTCGAGCTCGTCATCGCCGCCACCGAGGACGCGGTGCTGATGGTCGAGTCGGGGGCGAACGAGATTCCCGAGGAGACGATGCTCGAGGCGATCGCGTTCGGCCACGGTGAGTGCAAGCGGCTGGCGCGGGCGCAGCGGGATCTGGCCCAGCGCGCCGCGAAGCCGCGCTGGGCCTTCGACGCGGCCGCCGGACGCGATGCCGCGCTGCTGGCGCAGGTCAAGAGCCTGGCCGCGCCCAAGCTGGCCGTCGCCCTCGCCACGCACGAGAAACAGAGCCGGGCCGAGGCCGTGCACCGGGTCGCCGCGGAGGTCGAGCAGAGCCTCGGCATCGACGAGACCCGCAAGGCCGCCTTCCGGGAAGCGTTCGAGGCGGTCGAGAAGGCCGAAGTGCGACGGCTCATCGTCGAGCGCGGGGTCCGGATCGACGGCCGCAAGGCGAACGAGATCCGGCCGATCTCGATCGACATCGCGTACCTGCCGCGAGCCCACGGCTCGAGCGTGTTCACCCGCGGCGAGACGCAGGCGCTGGTCTCGGCCACGCTCGGCACCAAGTCGGACGAGCAGAAGATCGAGGCACTCGAGGGCGAGTCGTACCGTCATTTCTTGCTCCACTACAATTTCCCGTCGTTCTCGGTCGGCGAGGTCCGGCGGTTCGGCTCGCCGTCCCGCCGCGACATCGGCCACGGCGCCCTCGCCGAGCGGGCGGTCGAAGCCGTGCTGCCGGTGAAGGAAGAGTTTCCGTACACCATCCGGATCGTCTCCGACATCCTCGAGTCGAACGGATCGTCGTCGATGGCGTCGGTCTGCGGCGCCTCGCTGGCCTTGATGGACGCGGGCGTGCCGCTCAAGACGCACGTCGCCGGCGTCGCGATGGGCCTCGTGAAGGAGGGTGACCGGATCGGCATCCTCACCGACATCAACGGCGCCGAGGACCACTACGGCGACATGGACTTCAAGGTCGCGGGCACCGAGAAGGGCGTGACCGCGCTCCAGATGGACATCAAGATCGGCGGCGTGTCGATCGACATCATGCGCGCGGCGCTGCAGCAGGCGCGCGAGGCCAGGCTGATCGTGCTCGCGAAGATGCGCGAGGCCATCGAGAAGCCGCGGGCAGAGCTCTCGCCCTACGCACCGCGCTTCGTCACGATCAAGATCCGGCCCGAGAAGATTCGCGAGATCATCGGCCCCGGCGGCAAGGTCATCCGGGGCATCCAGGAGCAGACCGGAACCAAGATCGACGTCGAGGACGACGGCCGGGTCACCGTGTTCTCACCCGATAACGCGTCCGTCCAGAAGGCCCTCGGAATCATCCAGGACATCTGCCGCGAGGTCGAGCTGGATCGCATCTATCTGGGCAAGGTCAAGAAGATCGTCGAGTTCGGCGCCTTCGTCGAGGTCATTCCCAACACCGAAGGGCTCCTGCACATCTCGCAGATCGCGGAGAACCGCATCCGCACCGTCCAGGACGTCCTGACCGAAGGCGACGAAGTGCTCGTCAAGGTCATCGAGATCGACGGCAATGGCAAAATGAGATTGAGCCGGAAGATGGCGCTGCGCGATCAGCCGGCGCTGGCCGACAAGGAGAAGCTGAAGAACCCGGCGGCCGCGAACCCGCCGAGGGCCTGAGAGGCGGAGCGTGATCGAGGCGTACCGCAAGGGGTTTCTGCCCAACGGCATCCGGATCGTCACGGAGCGCATGGAGCACGTGCGCTCGGTCGCGGTCGGGGTGTGGGTCGAAACCGGCTCGCGCCACGAGGCCGTCAACCGTGGCGGGATGTCCCACCTCATCGAGCACCTGGTGTTCAAGGGGACGGCCACACGGAGCGCCGAAGCGATCGCCCGCACGATGGACTCGGTCGGCGGTCAGATGGACGCGTTCACCACCAAGGAGCACACCTGCTTCTACGTGCAAGTGCTCGACGAGCACCTGCCGCTCGCCGTCGACCTGCTCACCGACATCCTGCTGCATCCGCTGTTCAACGCCGACGAGCTCGAGCGCGAGAAATCGGTTGTCCTCCAGGAGATCAAGATGGTGGAGGACACCCCCGACGACATCATCCACGACATCTTCGCGGCCCAGGTCTGGGAGGGTCATCCGCTGGGACGGCCGATCCTCGGCACCCGGGAGGCGGTGACCGGCTACGACCGGGTGGCGGCGCTCGGCTACTTCACCGAGCAGTACGTGCCGCCGCGCATCATCATCGCGGTGGCGGGGAACGTCACCCACGACCGCGTCGTCGAGCTGTTCGGCGCGGGGTTCCAGGGCTTCGAGCAGGCCGCCGCCGGCCGCACGGCCACCCCGCCGGTCCTCAAGCCCGGGGTGAACATCGTCGCCAAGACCCTCGAGCAGGTCCATCTGATCATGGGGTTTCCCGGTCTTCACCA
>QHSM01000158.1 GCA_003221595.1 Candidatus Rokuibacteriota bacterium
CCGACCTGCTTCGTCATTCGCCGTCAGCCATGGGCTCAACATCGGGGAGGTCGAGATGAGCTCTTTCGACGAGTACAAGAACCGGTACAAGACCGCGCGGATGGAGCGCCGAGACGGGGTGCTCCAAGTCACCCTGCACACCGATGGCCAATCGCTGCGCTGGGGGTTCCTTCCGCACGGCGAGCTACCGGAAGCGTTTCACGACATCGGGGCCGACCGCGAGAACCGGGTCGTCATCCTGACCGGCACGGGGAACGAGTTCTCGGGGCCCCGCGCGACCCCCGGAACGTCTTCCTTCCCGACGCGCCCGACGATCGAGCGGATCGATCGCATCCACTGGGAGGGCCGGCATCTCCTGATGAACCTCCTGAACATCGAGGTTCCGGTGATCAGCGCGATCAACGGTCCGGCCTGGCGGCACTCCGAGATTCCTCTGCTGTGCGACATCGTGCTGGCGGCCGAGACCGCTCAATTCCAGGATTCAGCGCATTTCGCGTCGGACGTCGTGCCGGGAGACGGGATGCACATCGTCTACCCGCTGCTCCTGGGCATGAACCGCGGCCGCTATTTTCTGCTGACCGGGCAGACGCTCGACGCCGCGGCGGCGTTGCGACTCGGGCTCGTCGCCGAAGTGCTCCCCCCGGACAAGCTCCTGGCCCGGGCCTGGGAGCTCGCGGAAGACCTGGTTCGCAAGCCGACCTTGCTCCTGCGCTATACGCGGCTTCTCTTCACCGAGTACCTGCGCCGCCAGATGCACGACCTCCTGGGCTACGGGCTCGCGATGGAAAGCCTGGCGCTGTTCGAAAAACCGGAGGCGCCGGCGGCACCCGACCGGAGGTGATGCGCCCTGTGCGAGCAGGAGGCGCGGAGAATTCGGGCGCGTCAGTCCTAGACGAGCAGCGCCAGCGGCTCCTCGATCAGGTCGGCCAGCGCGCCAAGGAACTGGGCTCCCCGCGCGCCGTCGAGTGCACGGTGGTCGCAGGATAGCGTCAGCACCATGGTCGGCTGGACGGCCGGCTGGCCATTGAGCGCCACGACGCGGTCGGCGATGCGGCCGACGGCGAGAATGGCGGACTGCGGCGGATTGACGATCGCGTTGAAGGCGTCGACGCCGTACATGCCGAGGTTGCTGATCGTGAAGCCCCCGCCCTGGATGTCGGCGGGCCGCAGCCGGCCGGCCTGGGCGCGGCTCACCACGTCCTCGCGGCGAGCGGCGATCTCTGCGAGGCGCAGGGTGTCGGCGCGATGGACGACGGGGACGACGAGGCCGTCGTCGATCGCGACGGCCAGGCCGATGTTGATGTCGGCATTCTGGACGATCGCGCCGTCCTTCCACGAGGCGTTCACGCGCGGGTGCTGCGACAGGGCCGCCGCGACGAGCTTGACCAGCAGATCCGTGTACGTGATGTGGGCGCCCGTCTGCTTGCGCGCCTTGTCCAGCCAGGAGACCAGGCGGCTCACGTTGACCTCGCGCACGAGATAAAAATGGGGCGCGCTCGTCCAGCTGGTCGTCATGCGCTCGGCCATGATTCGCCAGACGGTGCCCACCGCGGGCGCCGCCACGCGAGGTGCCGCAGGCGCCGTCGTCGCGGGGCGAGCCGCCGTTGGAACATCCGCCACCAGGACGGCGCCGCCCGGGCCCGAGCCCGGCACCATGCTGATATCGACCCCGCGCTCGGCGGCCAGTCGACGCGCCTTTGGCGACGCCGCCGCCAGCCGCGCCGCGACGCCGTTACCGGCGGGCGCCGCCGTCTGGCTCGCGACGTAGGCGAGGACGTCGGCCTTCTCGATGCGGCCGCTGGCGGTCCTCACGCGCGTGAGATCGACGCCGTGCTGCTCGGCGAGCTTCCGGGCGAGCGGCGACGCCTTCACCGCCCCGGCCGACACGCCGACCGCGGCCGGCCTGACTGCCGAGGGCGAACCAGCCGCTCCACCGCCCACCTCGCCCGCCGCGACGATCATCGCGATGGTCTGCCCTACCGGCACCACGTCGCCTTGCCGCGCCGTCACGTCGCGCAGCACGCCCGAAGCCGGCGCCTCGATCTCGACGGTGACCTTGTCGGTCTCGATCTCGACGATCGGCTCGCCCTTCTGCACCGCCTCGCCCGGCGATTTGAGCCAGCGCAGGACCTTGCCGGTCTCCTGCGCCAGCTCGAGCGCGGGCATGATGATGTTGGTCGGCATCCGGGATTCAGCTCTTGAAGACCTCGCGGGCGGCGAGCAGCGCCCGCTCGATCGCCGCGGCGTCGACGTCCAGATGGGTGACCGCGCGAATCAGGCGCGGGCCGGACGCTCCCATGCGCACGCCGCGAGCGAGCAGGCGCTCCACGGCCACCGGCGCGGTGAGCTCGCCGGACAGCTCGAAGAACACGATGTTGGTCTCGATCGTCGCCGGATCGAGGCGCACGCCGGGCAGGCCGGCCAGGCCCTCGGCGAGCCGCCGGGCGTTGGCGTGATCCTCGGCCAGGCGCTTCACGTTGTGGCGGAGCGCGTACACGCCGCCGGCCGCGATGATGCCGGCCTGGCGCATGGCGCCGCCCATCTGCTGCTTGCATCGCCACGCCTCGTCGATGAACTCGCGGGAGCCGGCGAGCGCCGCGCCGACCGGAGCGCCGAGCCCCTTGGTGAAGTCGATCCACACCGAATCGAAGAACGCGGAGTACTCACGCGCCGAGATACCGCTGGCGACGACCGCGTTCATGAGGCGCGCGCCGTCCATGTGGGTGGCCAGGCCGTGACGGCGCGCCACCGCGGTCACCGCCTCGATGCGCGCCAGCGGCCAGATCGAGCCGCCGCCGTGATTGCTGGTCTGCTCCACCCAGAGGAGCCGGGTCCGCGGCGCATGCCGCGTGCGCGGGCGAATGGCCGCCTCCACCGCGGCGACGTCGAACTGACCGCGCGGGCCGTCGATCGCGCGCACGTTGACGCCGGCCAGCGCGGCGGGCCCGCCCGCCTCGGAGTTGATGGGGTGCGCCGAGCGGTGGGCGATCACCTCTTCGCCGTGCCGCGCGTGCACGCGCAGCGCGATCTCGTTGCACATGGTGCCCGAGGGCATGAACACCGCGGCTTCCTTGCCCAGGAGCTCGGCGACCATCTCGCAGAGCTGGTTGACGGTCGGGTCCTCGAACTTCTGCTCGTCGCCCACCGGCGCCTCGCACATGAAGCGGCGCATGTCGCTGGTGGGCTGGCTGACGGTGTCGCTGTAGAGGTCGACGTCGATGCGCGCGGGATTGCTCATGGTGGTCACGCCTTCCGGCACAGGGCCTTCGCCGCCTCGAACACCGACTTCTCCGAGGGCACCGTGAGATCCTCGAGCACCGGCGAGAACGGCACCGGCACGTCCATGGCGCCGATGCGCCGGACCGGCGCGTCGAGGTGGTAGAAGGCGCCCTCGGCGATGACCGACGCGATCTCGGCGGTGGCGCCGTAGCGCTCGTAGCCCTCGTCCACCACGATCGCGCGCGAGGTCTTCTTGGCCGACTCGATCAGCGTCGCCTTGTCGAGCGGCCACGTCGTCCGCGGGTCGATCACCTCGGCGCTGATGCCGACTTCCTCGAGCATCTTGGCGGCGCCGAGCGCGACGGCCACCATGCTGCTGGTGGCGACGATCGTCACGTCGGTGCCGGCGCGCTTCACGTCCGCGACGCCGAAGGGGATGGTGTAGTCGTCGGCCGGCACCGGACCCTTGACCCGGTACATCATCTTGTCCTCGAAGATGACCACCGGGCTGTCGTCGCGGATGGCGGTCTTCATCAGCCCCTTGGCCTCGTACGGGCCGGACGGCAGCGCCACCTTGAGGCCGGGGACGTGGCTCACCCAGGCGTGCAGCGACTGCGAGTGCTGGGCGGCCGAGCGCCGCGTCGCCCCGAGCGTCGTCCGGAAGACGATGGGCACCTTGATCTTGCCGCCGGACATGTAATGGGCCTTGGCGGCCTGGTTGACCATCTGGTCCATCGTCAGGGTGATGAAGTCGCCGAACATCACATCGACGATGGGCCGCATGCCCGTCATCGCGGCGCCGACGCCGATGCCGGCGTAGCCGGGCTCGGAAATGGGGGTGTCGATGATCCGCTCCGTGCCGAATTCCTGCACGAGCCCCGCCAGCGTCTTGAACGGATGGCCGGCCTCCGCGACGTCTTCCCCGATCAGGAACACGCGCGG
>QHSM01000159.1 GCA_003221595.1 Candidatus Rokuibacteriota bacterium
CCTCGCGCGATTCGAAAGCGACGCGCTGATCACTGCCTTCGCCGTGCAGCTCGTCCAGCGGCTTCGCGAGCAGGATCGCGCGGTGACTCCGGCCCTGCGCTGGCTCGATCAACGGCTGGAGGTACAGGGGACGACATCCGACGACATCGTTCGTGTCGAGCATCAGCGGCAGGCCGCGATGAACGTGACCGTCCGCAACGTGATCATGAGCATGAGCTTGATGTCGGCGTTCGACTGGACGGAGTTCTTCGAGAGTGTCAGCCTCGTCGACGAGGTGCTGCACGCGGGCCCGAACTACGCCGCGATGGACTTCCCGACCCGCGACGCCTACCGGCACGCCGTCGAGGAGCTCGGACGGGGCTCAGGCCGGCCCGAGCTGGACGTCGCTCGCGCAGCCGTGGCGCGCGCGCAGCCCGGGGCCGCGGCCGCCGACGATCGGCAGACCGATCCCGGCTTCTATCTCATCGGCAACGGGCGCCTGGCCTTCGAGGTGACGCTCGGTTACCGAGCGCCGCCTTTGCGCCGGCTGCTTCGCCTCTATATCGCGGCAGCGACGCCCGGATATCTTGGAACAATCGCCGTCCTCAGCGGCCTCGTGTTCACACTCGCTCTCCTTGCGGGCGGGGCATCCGGCGTCGGACCGGTGGGCCTGCTCGTGCTCGCGCTCCTGGCCGTGGTCCCGGCCTCGGACCTGGCGATCGCTCTGCTGAATCGAAGCGTCACCGCGCTGGTCACGCCGGCAATTCTGCCTCGGCTCGAGCTACGCGACGGGGTGCCGCCGCATCTGCGAACCATGGTCGTCGTGCCGATGCTCTTGACGGACCGCGCGGAAGTCGAGGAGCAGCTCGAGCGGCTCGAAGTGCATTACCTGGCGAACCCGAACGGCGATCTTCGCTTTGCCATCGCTTCCGACTGGCTGGACGCGCCCGCGCAGAGCATGCCGGGTGATGACGAAACTCTAGCGGCCGCGCGCGACGGGATCGGCCGGCTGAACCGGCGTCACGGTGCTGCCACGGATGGAGGCGATCGATTCCTGCTTTTCCACCGCCGGCGGCTCTGGAACGAGAGCGAGCGGGCGTGGATGGGGTGGGAGCGCAAGCGAGGCAAGCTCCGGGAGCTGAATCGCCTCCTGCGAGGGGCGACGGACACGAGCTTCGTGGCCACCGGGGCCGTCGCGCCGTCCGGCATCCGCTACGTCCTCACTCTCGACGCCGATACGCGGCTACCGAGAGGGGCGGTCGATCGGCTGGTCGGAACGATGGCGCATCCCCTCAATCAACCGCGGTTCGATCCAGGACAGCGGCGTGTCGTCGAAGGATACGCGGTGCTGCAGCCGCGAGTGACACCGCCGCTGCCCGGACGCGAGGGCTCGTTCTTCCAGCGCCTCTCGTCCGGCCCGGCCGGCATCGATCCGTACGCGGCGGCGGTGTCCGACGTCTACCAGGACCTTTGGGGGGAAGGCTCGTATACCGGCAAGGGCATCTACGACGTGGACGCGTTCGAGGCGGCGCTGGTGGGACGGGTGCCGGACAACGCGCTGCTGAGCCACGATCTCTTCGAGGGTGTGTTCGCGCGCGCCGGTCTGGTGACGGACGTCGAGCTATTCGAGAGCGCTCCATCGCATTACGGGGTCGCGGCGGCCCGCCAGCACCGATGGGCGCGTGGCGATTGGCAGCTCCTTCCGTGGATCCTTGGATGCCGGATCCCGGTGGTCGGACGCTGGAAGATGCTGGATAACCTCCGTCGCACCCTATCGGCGCCCGCAGCCTTTCTGACGCTCGTGGTCGCGTGGGTGATGCCGGGCACCTCGCCCACGATATGGAGTGCCTTCATCCTGGCGACCGTCGCCGTGCCCCCCCTCCTGCCAGTGCTGGGCGGCTTGGTCCCCCGCGCGCGCGGCATCTCGAAGCGCAGCCACATTCGCGCGGTAGGCCGGGATCTCTTCCTGGCCGGCTCACAGTTCGGGCTCACGGTCACGATGCTGACGCACCAGACCTGGCTGATGAGTGATGCGATCGTGCGGACGCTCGTCCGCGTCTACGTCACGCATCGTGGGCTGTTGGAATGGGTGACCGCGGCGCAGGCGAAAGCCGGGCTCCGTCTGGATCTCCTTGGCTTCTGCCGTCGAATGGGCGGCGGAGTCGCGCTCGCCGCCGCCGCGGCGGGTGCCGTCGCGTGGGGGCGACCAGAGGCCTGGCCCGCCGCGCTGCTCTTTCTGCTGCTGTGGGCCGTGTCGCCGGCCGTCGCGCGCTGGATCAGCCTGCCGAGGAGCACCGAGCCCACCCAGCCGCTCTCGGCGGCGGATGCCCGAGCCCTCCGCCTGATCGCGCGGCGGACGTGGCGCTTCTTCGCGACGTTCGTCGGTCCGGCGGACCACGCATTGCCGCCAGACAACTTTCAGGAGACACCGAGCCCGGTGGTTGCGCACCGCACGTCGCCCACGAACATCGGACTGTATCTGCTGTCGACGGTGGCCGCTCGCGATTTCGGCTGGGTCGGCACCCTCGACGTCGTCGAGCGTCTCGAGGCCACGCTCGAGACGCTGAACACCCTCGAGCGCTGCCGCGGCCACTTCTACAACTGGTACGACACGAAGCACTGCGACGCTCTCGAGCCGAAGTACGTCTCGTCGGTCGACAGCGGCAATCTCGCGGGGCATCTCATCGCACTCGCGCATGCCTGCGAGGAGATGATCGAACGCCCGCGCCTCGATCGGTCGGCGCTCAACGGAATCGAGGACACCGCGCTGCTCGTCCAGCTGTCGGCCATCGTGGCGGCCGGCGATGCGCGCCGGGGTTCGGCCAGCCGCGAGCGCTTGGCGGGCGCTCTCGACGCCGTCACGAGCGCGGTCCGGGAGCCTCCACGCGACGCGGCAGAGTGGGTCTCACGGCTCACGACGCTGAAGGCCCGCGCTCAGGCGGTACTGGACATCGTGCGAACGCTGGTCGACGAGGATGCGCAGAGCGCGCAAACAGACGTCCTCGTCTGGGCGGAGGCGCTATGCGCCACGGTTGAAAGCCATGCGCGTGATCTCGACATACCCGAGACGCTGGTTCGTCGCCTCACGATGCTGGCTCGGAACGCTCGAGCCATGGTCGGCGCGATGGACTTCGGCTTTCTCTTCGATCCGATGCGGAAGCTGCTCGCGATCGGCTACCGCGTCGCGGACGGAAGCCTCGATCAGGGTCGCTACGATCTCCTCGCATCGGAAGCCCGCCTCGCGAGCTTCGTCGCGATTGCGAAAGGCGACGTGCCCGTCTCGCACTGGTTCCGACTCGGCCGGTCCCTCACGCCAGTGGAGCTGGACTCGGTGCTCGTATCCTGGTCGGGATCGATGTTCGAATACCTGATGCCGGCGCTTGTCATGCCCACGCCGGCCGGAAGCCTGCTCGAGCAGACGTGTCGGCTTGTGGTGGCCCGACAGATCAGGTATGGCGCGGAGCGCGGCGTGCCGTGGGGTGTGTCGGAGTCGGGCTACAACGCGCGCGATCTGGAAATGACCTACCAGTATTCGAGCTTCGGCGTGCCGGGGATGGGACTACGACGCGGACTCAGCGAGGACGTCGTCATCGCGCCCTACGCGACGGGGCTGGCCGCGATGATCGATCCGGCCGCGGCGGTACAGAATTTCCGGCGCCTGGCGGCGGCCGGGGCCAGCGGCGCCTACGGCTTCTACGAGGCGCTCGATTACACGGCGCCCAGGCTTCCGGAGGATGTTCCGGTCGCCGTGGTTCGCGCGTATATGGCGCACCACCAGGGCATGGTGATCGTCGCGATCGCGAACGTCCTCCACGACGGCGCGATGCGCGCGCGCTTCCGTGCCGAGCCGCGCGTTCAAGCCACTGAGCTGCTGCTTCAAGAACGGACGCCACGCGAC
>QHSM01000160.1 GCA_003221595.1 Candidatus Rokuibacteriota bacterium
GCCGGCTCTGGATATAGCCGCTGGCGCGATCTCGCGGTCACGCGGTGGCGGGAAGACGTCACGCGCGATGCATGGGGCACGTACGTGTTCCTTCGCGATGTCGAGAGTGGGGACAGCTGGTCGGCTGGCTACCAGCCGCGCGGCGGGGCGCCGGACAGTTACGAGGTCACGTTCTCCGAGGATCGGGTGGAGATCGTCCGACGCGATGGCGCCATCGGGACCACGCTCCAGGTGATCGTGTCGCCGGAGGACGACGCCGAAGTGCGGCGCATCGCGCTCACGAACCTCGGGACGAAGAGCCGGGTAATCGAGGTGACGTCGTACGCCGAAGTCGTCCTGGCACCGCCGGCGGCCGATGCGGCCCAC
>QHSM01000161.1 GCA_003221595.1 Candidatus Rokuibacteriota bacterium
GAGAACCGCCACGTCAGCAAGGCGCCCAGCTCGGTCCCCACGTAGTTGGAATCACCCTGCGCAAAGCTGTTCTGGCTGACGATCGTCCGCGCGGGGGTCCCGGAGCCGCCAGCGCTGGCGAGCACGCTACCCGTGTCGGTGTCGACGGCCTCCGCGGTCCAGAATGTGTGGACGAGCGCTGTCAGGCTCAGCGCGGGCGTGATGCTGTAGGTGGCCCGGAGCGCGCCCCCCACCCGACCATAGCGGTCGTAGCCGACGTAGTTGCCCGTGGTCGCCCAGCCCTGGCTGAAGTAGTCGACCGGGCTAGAGGCAAAGAAGTGCGTCCAGCCGCCGGCCCAGTAGTTGCCGTCGGTATCGAGCGGTTGATAGTAGTTGATCCCCTTGGAGAGGTTGTCGCGGGCCTTGTTGCCCGGGCTGTACACCCCGCGCGCCTCGAGCAGCAGCGGACCCAGCTGGTAGCTGGCGATGACGTCCAAGAGGAAGGCGCTGATGTCGGCCGACGTCTTCGCGGTGGTGGTGCCGTTCGCCCCGGCCCCGGTCACGATCGATTCGGTGGCGGCGTGGCCGAACTGATAGTAGATCGTGGGATCCAGGCCAAAGCCCCCGATCCGCCAGCGGGCGTCGAAACCGATCGTGTGACGATCCTGGTGGAACGTCGGGGAGCCGGCCGCCGCGGCGTTCGGGGGCTCACCCAGCGCCGCCACGGCGTTGAGCGCGCCGCCGGCGGTGAGCCGGTTGACCAGGTTTCGCCGGACGGTGCCGGAAGTCTGGCCGTCGAGGTGAATCCAGGAGTAGAGGGGCTTTATGTCCAGCCCCTTGGTGGGCGTGATGTCCACGCTGGCGATCAGCGCGGAGTCTTCGCCGCGCCCGGTCTTGAGCGAGGGGTTGCCCCGATTGGCGCCGGCGAGCTGATCCTCGATGATCACCCAGGCGAGGTTGCTCTTGATGTCCGGCGTGAACGTCGTGACCGCCGAGACGCCGGCGAAGTCGCCGTTGGCGTACTGGGCCAGCTTGTACTGACCGAGCGTATCGAACGGCTGGCCGCCCGCGCGTGCCATGGTCTCGACGGGGATGAAGGGCAGGAGACTGTCCTTGCCCGTCAGCGGGAACTCCGTGTAGATCCACTTGATCTCGATCATGCCGCCGACGTCCGTGTTGATGTCCAGACAGCCGTTGGTGTTGACCTTACACCCCGGGACCGGGCTGCCGGCCGAGGAGCCGACACCGCCGGACTGACCGGACACGTTGCCCGGGAAGCCGCCGTCGTTCGGGCCCATCTGCCCGTACGCCAGGTCGATCTCGAGCCCGAGAACGGCCCGGACCCGGCCGACCGCGAACTCGAAGTCCGGACGGAACCGGGTGCGCCCGTACCACTCGCGGTCGCTGTTGCGGGTCAGGTTGCCGTCGTAGACGTTGTTGCCCGCTGCCGTCATCTGGTCGAAGAGTCCGGAGATCGTCACCTTCGGCGCCGGCGCCTGAGCAAACCCAGGCGGGGCCAGCGTCACGAGGATGGCGAAGGCGAGTACCGCCGTTACCGTGAGTCTTCGCATCACTGCCCTCCTCAAGATCGTGGTGAACCGCAGCTGAACCTAGTGACAGCCTCGCGACGGGGACATCACCAACAGTTGCCGGGAAATGGGGCAGACGAGAAGTGAGGTATGCGCGGACAGAGTCCGGCGCTTCGGGTCTAGCGGGTCCCTGGAAGGGTTGTGCCTGCGGATCCAATCGAGGGGCATGTCTGCCTCCACGAATGGACGAGCGGGGCGGATCGATGCGACTTTAGTCCAACCCCCTACCTGGGTGTCAAGTAAGTTTTACGCCTGGTGGCGAGGACCGCTACAGCCGCTGGTAGGCGAGCCGTGCTCCCTCAACAAGAGCTTCGAGCTTGGCCCACATGACGGCGGGATGCTGCCGCTGGTACAGGGCGCCCTGAGCGAACCCACAATCTACCCCCGCCATCACGCGCTCGCGGCCGACCACGCGCGCGAAGGCCATGATTCGCTCGGCGATCGTCTCGGGGTGCTCCACCACCGCGGTCGTGTGCGCGATGACGCCGGGAATCAAGATCTTGCCCTCCGGCAACCTGATCTCCTCCCAGACGCGCCACTCGTAGGAATGGCGCGGCGTCGCCGCCTCCACGGAGTAGGCCTGGGCCTTGACCCGCAGCAGGAGGTCGACGATGTCCCGAAGGCCGAGGTCGTGGACGTGCGGGCCCTGCCAGCTTCCCCAGCAGAGGTGGTAGCGCACCCGGTCTTCGGGAATGCCGGAGAGGGCATGATTGAGCGCGTCGATGTTCCTGGACTGCATCCGCCGGTACTCCTCGAGCGGGGGCGGCGGAATCAGCATGTCCCACGTTTCACCGAGCCCGGGATCGTCGATCTGAAGGATGAAGCCGGCGTCGACGATGGCGCGGTACTCCGTGCGCAGGGCGTCGGCGATGGCGAACACGTATTCTTCGTCGGTGGCGTAGTACCGGTTCTGGCCCCGTCCGACCATCGCCGGCGCGATGGCGGGCACGAAGGCCTCCTCGACGGAGACCCGGCTCAGCGCCGATCTGAACGCGGCGAGGTCCCGCTGGAGCGGCGCGTGGCCCTTGTACGAGATCGGTCCGCGGCAGACCGCGGGCAGGGCAGCCGGCGGCATCGCCCGCGGCAGGTATTCCGCGTAGTACTCGCGGAACGCGCGCCATTCTCGCCTGGTGTCGATCCGGCGGGCCCACGACACCCCGGCGTTGCTCGACGGCACGTCGGGATCGGTCGGCGTCATGGGGACGAAGCCCGCGAGGCGCTCGTCGGCGTAGGCCAGAAAGCTCGTCTTGCTCATCTCGCCGTCGGAGACGACGTCGATTCCCGTCTCGGCCTGGCGCCGCACCGTCTCCGTCACGGCCTCGGCGACACGCGCCGACAGCTCCGCCTCATCGACGCTCTCGCCGTTGAGCCGCGCGCGCAGGAGAGCCCGGATGCTCTCGGGCCGGGGCATGCTGCCGACGTGGGTGGTCAGGATGCGCTTCGTGCTCGTCTTCACGGGGATGCCCTCCGCCAGGCCAGTATCGCGCGGAATCCTCGACGCCCGCCCCGGCATCATCCTCTATTGAGGCGACTTATATGATGAGTGAAGGTTTCCTCGCGAGCGGCGAGATCGATCGTGCCGGCGGCGTGGACGACGGCGAGCTGCTGGATGCCTACTCGCGGGCGGTCGTCTCGGTCGCGGAGCGGGTTGGCCCGGCGGTCGTCGGCATCGCCGCCGGCAGTCGGCGGCCCGGCCGGTCGGCCGGCGCGATCGGCGCGGGCTCCGGCGTGATCTTCACGCCGGACGGGTACATCGTCACGAACAGTCACGTGGTGAACGCGGCGACGGATCTGGAGGTCACGCTGACCGACGGCTCCACGCTCGGGGCGACGCTCGCGGGGAGCGACCCGGCCACGGATCTCGCCGTGATTCGTGCCGACGGCTCCGGGCTTCCGACCGCCCGGTTCGGCGAGTCGGGCTCGCTGCGAGTCGGACAGCTGGTCGTCGCCATCGGTAACCCGTTCGGGTTTCAGTCGACCGTGTCGGCGGGGGTGGTGAGCGCCATCGGCCGGTCTCTCAGAAGCGCCACCGGGCAGCTGATCGAGAACATCATTCAGAGCGACGTGGCCCTGAACCCGGGAAATTCCGGCGGCCCCCTGGTCGACACGCGGGCGCGCGTCGTCGGCATCAACACCGCGATCATTCGCGCGGCCCAGGGCATCAGCTTCTCGATCCCGGTCGATACCGCCCAGCGGATCGTGAGCGAGCTGCTCGCCCGAGGTCGCGTGCGCCGCGCTTATCTCGGCATCGTGGGACAGACGCGGCCGATCGACCGGCCGATGGCGCGGCGTCACGCCCCCTCGGCCTCGCAGGCGGTCGAGATCGTGTCCGTCGAGCCCCGCGGCCCGGCCGCGGTCGCCGGGGTGCGCGAGGGAGACCTCGTGGTCGCGCTCAACGACCGGGCCGTCCGAACCGTGGACGACATGCATCGGATGCTGGTCGGCTGGCCCTTCGGGGACTCGCTCAAGATCGGTGTGATCCGGGGCGATCGACGCTTCGACGTCGCGGTCGTTCCCGTCGAGGCGCCCTAGTCGAGGCTCTTCAGAGGAGGACGAGGCATGAGCCAGTCGTCGCGTGCGGTAGCTCAGATCGTGACACCGGAGCCGGTGGTCGAGGGCGCGGGGGTTCATCTCCGCCGCAGCATCGGGACTCGAAAGCTGGACCATCTCGATCCCTTCCTGCTGCTGGATCATTTCGAGTCGGCCCGCCCGGCGGACTACCAGGCGGGATTTCCCTATCACCCGCACCGCGGGATCGAGACGGTGACGATCGTGAGGAAGGGAGAAGTCCAGCACCGGGACTCGCTGGACCACCACGGGAGCATCGGGGCCGGTGACATCCAGTGGATGACGTCGGGAAGCGGCATCATGCACGAGGAGATGCCGCAGGTCCGTCCCGAGGGCATCGCCGGTCTTCAGCTCTGGCTCAACCTGCCGGCCCGGGACAAGAT
>QHSM01000162.1 GCA_003221595.1 Candidatus Rokuibacteriota bacterium
CCGACCTTCATCCGGCTCACCCGCGGCCTGGTCCTCGCCAAGGCTTCGGAGGATTACGTCCTCGGCGCGCGCGCCCTCGGCGCCGGCGATCTCCGGCTGATGAGCCGGCACATCCTGCCGAACATCGTGAGCTCGCTCCTCGTGCAGGCCACGATCTCGATCCCGATCGCCGTCATCGCCGAGGCCGTCCTGTCATTCCTCGGCCTCGGCGTGCAGCCGCCGGCGCCGTCCTGGGGCACGATGCTCAACACCGCGCAGCAGTTCCTGGACACGGCGCCGTGGATGGCGTGGTGGCCGGGGCTGGCGATCTTCACGCTCACGCTCTCGTTCAATCTCGCGGGCGACGGCTTGCGCGACCTGCTCGATCCCAGGGATTACTGACGCTACAATCCCCGGGTGCGCTCGACCCTCGTCCTCCTGGTGCGCCACGGTCTGACACCGACGACCGGCAAGATTCTTCCAGGGCAGGCCCCCGGGCTGCATCTGGCCGAGGAGGGCCAGCGGCAGGCGAGCGTCGTCGCCGCGCGGATCGACCACCTGCCCAAGGTCGAGGCCATCTACGCCTCGCAGCTCGAGCGCGCGCGGGAGACGGCGGCGCCGATCGCCCGGGCCCGCGGCCTGGCCGTTCGCATCGACCGCGACCTGGCCGACGGCGACGTCGGCGAGTGGACCGGCGAGAAGCTCTGGCGGCTGGTCCGCAAGCCAGAATGGTCGGTCGTCCAGCGTCATCCCTCCGGATTTCGATTTCCCGGCGGCGAGTCCTTCACCGAGATGCAGACCCGCGTCACCTCGGCGCTCGCCCGCATCGTGGCGCGGCACCCCGGCGCCGTCGTGGTCGCCGTGTCCCACGCCGATCCGATCAAGGCGGCCGTGGCGCACGCGCTGGGCATCCATCTCGACCTCTTCCAGCGGATCATGATCGCGCCCTGCTCGGTCACCGCGATCGGTTACCATCGGCACGGACCGGTCGTGCTCACCGTGAATTCCGTGGACGGCGACCTCGGCTGGCTGGGAGGAAAATGAGCGCGTCGTTCGAGTTCGTCGCCCCCGATCATTTCACCACCGGCGCCATCGGCCCGCCCGGCCAGCGCGTGTTCTATGTGCAGTCGCGCGAGAAGGGCACGCTCGTCACGCTCAAGAGCGAGAAGGAGCAGGTCCGGGCGCTCGCGCAGTATCTGAGCGGCCTGCTCGAGAAGCTGCCGGCGGTCGGGACCTCGACGCTCAAGGCGCCCGCGCTGCTCGAGCCCGTCGACGCGGTCTGGATCGTCGCCTCGATCGCCGTCGGCTACGACGAGGCGCGCGACCGCATCCTGGTCGTCGCCAACGAGCTCCTGGAGGACGAGGAGGGTGACGCCGCCTCGGCGCGCCTCTTGATCACCCGCGCGCAGGCGGCGGCGTTCGTCAAGCAGGCGAACGAGCTGATGAAGGCCAGCCGGCAGATCTGCCAGTGGTGCAACCAGCCCAAGGACCCGGGCGGCCACATCTGCGCGCGGAGCAACGGCCACGTCGTCCACTGAGACGGCCCGGCTCCTCCTCCGCGGCGACGTGACCGTGAAGGGCCGGATGCCGTGGAGCTCCAACGCCACATTTCTCGTCGAGGTGACGCACGCGGGTGAGACCTCGCTCGCCGTGTACAAGCCGGAGCGCGGCGAGCGGCCCCTGTGGGACTTCCCGCGCGGCCTCTTCAAGCGCGAGCTGGCGGCCTGGCATCTCTCGGAAGCGCTCCGGTGGGGCCTCGTGCCGCTGACCGTACAGCGGGACGGTCCGTACGGCGAGGGGTCGCTCCAGCTCTTCATCCAGGCCGACTTCGAGCAGCACTACTTCACGCTCCACGAGGATCCGGCGCACCACGCCCGGCTCCAGCGCATCTGCCTCTTCGATCTCATCGCCAACAATGCCGACCGCAAGAGCGGCCACTGTCTGCTCGGCCCGGACGGCATCTACGCGGTCGACAACGGCCTCTGCTTTCACGTCGAGCCGAAGCTGCGGACGGTCATCTGGGAATTCGGCGGGACGCCGATCCCGCCGGAGATGCGGGCGGATATCCGGCGCTTCGCGCGCGGGTCCCTGCCCAAGGAGATCACCGCGCTCCTGGAGCCCGATGAGCAGAAGGCGCTTCGCGCGCGCGCCACGGCTCTGGCGACGACCGACTGCTTCCCGGTCGACTCCGGCGGCCATCGCTATCCCTGGCCACCCGTGTAGGCGTTCGACCCGCCCCTTCGCCGCGAATGCCTGAGCTGCCCGACGTCGTCGTCTACATCGAGGCGCTCCAGGCGCGCATCGCCGGCGCACGGTTCGAGCGCGCCCGCCTCGCCACCCCGTTCCTGCTCCGCTCCGTCGATCCGCCGCTCGCGGCGGCCTCGGGCCGGCGCGTCACCGCGCTCCGGCGGCTGGGCAAGCGCATCGTGATCGGGCTGGAGGACGACCTCTTCCTCGTCCTGCATCTCATGATCGCGGGCCGGCTCCACTGGCGGAAGCCGGGCGACCGGGTGCCGGGCCGGATCGGTCTCGCCGCCTTCGATTTCTCGTCGGGAACGCTCACCCTGACCGAGGCCGGCACGAAGCGGCGCGCCGCGCTGCATGTGGTCCGCGGCGAGGCCGGCTTGCGGGAGCAGGATCCGGGAGGCGTCGAGGTGCTGGAGACCGATCTGGAGGCGTTTCGCGCGGCGCTGGGCCGGGAGAATCACACGCTCAAGCGGTCCCTGACCGATCCGGGAATCTTCAGCGGCATCGGCAACGCGTACTCCGACGAGATCCTCCATCGCGCGCGCCTGTCGCCCGTGAAGCACAGCCGTCAGCTCTCGGCCGAGGAGACGGCGCGGCTCTTCGACGCGACCCGGGCGACGCTCCTGGACTGGTGCGAGCGCCTCCGGGTCGAGGCCGGTGATACCTTCCCGGAAGGCGTCACGGCATTCCGCGAGGGGATGGCCGTGCACGGCCGCTACGGAAAGCCGTGTCCGGTGTGCGGGGCGCCCGTGCAGCGGATCGTCTTCGCCGACAACGAGACGAACTACTGCGCGGTCTGCCAGACCGGAGGCCGGCTTCTGGCCGACCGCGCGCTGTCACGCCTGCTCAAGCAGGACTGGCCGCGAACGCTCGAAGAGCTGGAGGAGCGCCGTCAGGCGGGCCGGCGCGGCGTGAGCGCGCGCAGCACGTCGGCGAACGAGGGCATCGGGCCCTCCTTGTAGATCGCCATGCGGCGGTAGACCTCGGCGGCGCCTTGATGGAAGGCGTCGGGCAGCCCCGCCGCGGCGTAGGTCGCGGCGATCTCCTCCATCTCACCGATGAAGCGCCACGCCTTCCTCGCGTTGGACTTGGCGGCGCTCTCGGCCCGGGACGACAGCTCGGGCTGCGAGATCTTCCATTCGCGCACGAGCGACTCTTCGACGCCCTCGGCGCTGGCCAGCGCGCACACGGCCAGGAGCAGCGCGGCGCTGCCCTTGGTCCACGACGCGTACGCCATCTTCACGGTCGACGCGGCGCCCGGGCCGCCGGGCACGACGATGGCCTGGAGCGGTCCGGCGTTGAGGAGCGCGGCGATACGCTCGGAGGCGGTGCCGGAGACGTAGAAGCGCGTGGTGCCCGGCTGCACCGGCGGCGGGCCGATGATGCCGCCGTCCACGAAGTTGGCGCCGCCCTTCTCGATGATGCCGCCGATCTCGCGCGCGGTGGCGGGCGAGATCGCGTTGCCGTCCACGAAGGTTCCGGCGAAGCGCAGCCCGGCGACCTCCTTCGCGACGTCGACCGCCGCGCCGGCCCACAGCACGCGCGAGCCGCTCGAGCGCACCGCGGCGCCCACCTTGCTGCCCATGTCACCCGGATTCAGAAGCCCGATCGTGGTCATGCCCTTTCCCCTCCCTGACGAGCCGGCTATACGAGGCTGATCGTGCGGCCCACCTGCGGCGGCCTGGGCAGCGCGTCGTGCGCCGCCTGGATCCGCGCGAGCCGCTCGAGAATCTCCGAGGCCATCGGCGCGCTCCGGCGCGTCGATTCACTCACGTGCAGCGACATCAGCTCGTTGGTCGCCGCCAGAAAGCCCTCTGCAGCATGATACATCTGATGGATATAGTGGAGGCGCTTCGCGTCGTGCGCGAGCAGGAGCGTCGTGAAGCGCAGCGGATCGCCCGCCCGCACCTCACGATGATAGGTCACGTGAGTCTCGAGGCAGAACGTGGTCACCTGCCGCTCGCGCCGGTGCGCCTCGTCGAGCCCGACCCACCGGAAAAACTCGTCGGTCGCGTAGTCGAAGACCACCAGGTAGTAGCCCATGTTCATGTGCTGGTTGTGGTCGATCCACTCCGGTCGCACGACGTCCCGGTAGCGGTCGAGCGGAGCCTCGATCACCGGGGCGCGCGAGCCGGATTCGCGCGCGCCAGCCTCTGCGGGCGGTCGCCCCCTTCAGCGTGAACAAGCTTCGACATGACTTCGCTGTTCCACAGCGCCAGCGACCGGCTCGCCTGCTCGAATCCGAGATTTCCGTAGATGAACCGGCCCACGAAGTAGTTGCAGCCGGTGGCCGCCAGGTGGCGCTCGACCTCGGCGCGCACCGTCGCCGGCGAGCCGACGATCGCGGCATCGATCGCGAGCGCGCCCTCGAGCGACTCCGCGAAGCGGACCGGCACCGTGTTGAACTGGCGCCAGAGGCTCACGAGGCTGTCGTACCAGCTCTTGTAGGCGACGCGGGCGACGGCGATCGCCTCGGCATCGGTCTCCGCGACGAAGACGTGCCGCTGGATGCCCACCATCGGCGCGCTCCCGCCGGGCTGAATGGCGACGGCCTCGAAGTAGCGGTCGACGACCTCTTTCATCCGGGCGTTCGGCGCGGTGCCCACGATGTTGACGCCGCGCGCGGCGGCCGTCGCGGCGCCCTCCGGCGACGTGACGCCCTGCCAGAGCGGCGGGTGCGGACGCTGCACCGGCGTCAGCTCGATCGGCACGTCGAGATAGCGATAGTACCGGCCGCGATGGGTCAGGCGGCCGCCACGCAGCCCCGCCAGGATGACCTCGAGCGCCTCCGCGTACATCGCCGGCGCCTCGAGGAAATCAACGCCGCAGTAAGCCAGCTCGTACGGCGAGATGCCGCGGCCGACTCCCAGCTCGAGGCGTCCGCCGCTCATCTGGTCGAGCATGGCGATCTCCTCGATGAGCCGGAGCGGCGTGTAGAGCGGCAAGAGGTAGACGAGCGGGCCGAACCTGATCCGCCGCGTGCGCTGCGCGACGGCGGCCAGGAAGATTCCGGGCGAGGGCGCCATGCCCAGGCGCGTGGCGTGATGCTCGGCCACGTGGTACGTCCTGAATCCCGCGGCTTCCGCGGCCTCGACGAGCTTGAGCCGCTGCTCGTAGAGCACGCCGATCGGCTCGTCGGAGCGATCGACATGATCGAAGATTCCGAAAGCCACCGCGGCCATGGCAAGGCAGCATACAATAGCCGCCACCATGAACAACAGCGACCTCTGCTGGATGTCCGCCGCCGATCTGGCCGCCGCCATCGCCCGGAAAAAGGTCTCGCCCCTCGAGGTGGTCGACGCGGTGCTCTCGCGCATCGACACGCTGAAGCAGCTGAACGCGTACGTCACGCTCGACGCGGACCGCGCGCGCCAGGCCGCGAAGACGGCGGAGCGCGCCGTCACGCGGCGGAGCGCCAAGCTCGGCCCGCTCCACGGCGTCCCGTTCTCGGTGAAGGACCTGATCATCACGCGGGACGTGCGGACCACCTTCGGCACGCCGCTCTACCGCGACAACGTGCCCACCGAGGACGCGCCGCCGGTCGAGCGCCTGAAGGCGGCCGGCGCGATCATGCTCGGCAAGACGAACACGCCGACGCTCGGCTGGGTCGGCGTGACCGACAACCTCCTCTTCGGCGCGACCCGCAACCCGTGGAGCCTCGGCCACACGCCCGGCGGCTCCTCCGGCGGCGCGGGCGCCGCCGTCGCGGCGGGTCTGGCGCCCCTGGCCCTCGGCACCGACGGCGGCGGATCGATCCGCAAGCCCGCCGCCTGGTGCGGCATCTTCGGCTTCAAGGCCTCCTGGGGGCGGATTGCCGTCTACCCGGCGAGCGCGGCGTGGAGTCTCTCCCATCACGGGCCGATGACGCGAACCGTGAAGGACGCCGCGTTGATGATGAACGCCTGCGCAGCGCCCGACGATCGCGACCAGTACTCGCTCCCGGCGACGGGCGTCGACTACGTGAAGGCGCTCAAGGGAAGCCTCAAGGGACTTCGCGTGGCGTGGAGCGAGACGCTCGGCATCGCGCCGGCGGTCGACCCGGAGGTGCGCGCCGCCACCGCGAAGGCCGCGCGCAGCTTCCGCGAGCTCGGCTGCCGCGTCGAGAGCGCCGACCCGACGTGGCCGTCGCCCTACGACTGCTGGCGGACGATCTTCCTCGGCGGCATCGGCGCGCGGCTCGCGCCCTACCTCGACCGGCGCGACGAGATCGACCCCGGTCTGCTCCCGATCGTCGAGGAAGCCCAGAAGATGCCGCCGACGAAGTACGTCCAGGCGTGGTTCGACCGGCTCGCGTGGTGGCAGCACGCCCGCCAGTTCTTCGAGCGCTACGACCTCCTGCTCTCGCCGACCGTCGCGTGCCCGCCGCTCCGCATCGGCGATTTCTATCCGGCCGAGATCGGCGGTGTGAAGGTCGGGCGCGAGGCGGCGAGCGTCTTCACGTACCCCTTCAACATGACGGGCCAGCCCGCGGCGACCGTCCCGTGCGGCTTCACGAAGGCGGGGCTCCCGATCGGGCTGCAGATCATCGGCCGCCGCTACGCCGACGTCACCGTGCTGCGCGCCTCGGCGGCCTTCGAGGCGGCGCATCCATGGGCGCAGCACCGCCCCGCCGTCGGCTGACATGAAAGTCGGCGTGAACCTCCTGAACTGGGGGCCGGGCGTGAGCCCGGACGCGCTCGCCCGCTGGGCGGCGCTCGTCGAAGCGCTCGGCTATCACCTGGTGATGATCTCGGACCATGTCGCGCCCACGCCCGACGTCGCCGCCAAGTATCCGGCGCCGATCTACGACCCGTTCACCACGCTGGGCTGGCTCGCGGGCACCACGCGCACGATCGAGCTCGGCACCACGGTGATCATCCTTCCGTACCGGCACCCGGTCCAGACCGCGCGGGTGGCCGCGACCGTCGACCGGCTGAGCGGCGGCCGCTTCATCTTCGGCGTCGGCGTCGGCTGGTCGCAACTGGAGTTCGAGGCGCTCGGCGTACCGTTCGCGCGCCGCGGCGCCATCTCGAACGACTATCTGGCGGCGATCAAGAAGCTCTGGACCAGCGACGTCGCGTCCCACACCGGACCGTTCGTCTCGTTCAGGGACGTGCACACCGGGCCCCGTCCGCTCCGCTCACCGCATCCGCCCATCTGGGTCGGCGGCGCGAGCGACGCGGCCATGCGGCGCGCCGTGCGCTACGGCGACGCCTGGCACCCGAACCGGGTGCGGATGAACTGGCTGCGGGACATCGGTCTGCCGAGGATCTCGGCGATCGCCGCCGCAGAGGGCAAGCCGGTTCCCGCGCTCTGCCCGCGCATCAGGGTGCAGCTGACGGAGTCGCCGCTGCCCGACGATCAGCGCCTGGCGGGCCAGGGAACGCTCGACCAGATGCGGAAGGATCTCGAGGGGCTGGAATCGCTCGGCGCCGCCTACGTGCTGCTGGACAGCGCCGGCGACGATCCGCAGGCGACGCGCGACCACGAGCCTGTCTGGCGGATGCTGGCGACGCTCGCCGAGAAAGTCCTGGATCTCTCGCAGCAGACGCTGCGCTAGGCGACCTGCCGGCACCCGGCCGGCTTGTGCACGCGCTCGCTCGAGGCCGGATACTTCGCGAGCTTATCGACGGGCCGGCGCGGCCGGCTGACGAGCTCGCCGCCGCAGTTCGGACAGCGCCCCCCGAGCACCGTCGTCGCGCACGAGCGACAGAAGGTGCACTCGGTATTCCTCCCCGGCAATCATCGTCAGACTCGCTGGGCGCGCGCCTTGCGGTAGACGAGATCCGCCGTGACGACGTCCTCCACCGCGACGCCGACCGACTTGAACAGCGTGAGCTCGCCGGCGGACTCGCGGCCGCGCATGGCGCCGGTCACCACCTCCCCGATCTCGGCGTCGACGCGGCCCGCCGCGATGATGTCCCCGGACTCGCGCGTCGCCGCCTCGCGCGACTCGACGTAGATGCGGGCCGTGCGGAGGATCTCGTCGTCCAGCTCCCGCCAGGTCGGACGCGGGGCCCCCACCGCGTTGATGTGGGTTCCCGGCGACAGCCACTGGCCGAAGAGCACGGGCACCCGTGACGTGGTCGCCACCACGACCACGTCGGCGCCGCGTACCGCCTCGGCCGCCGAGTCGGCAGCCGAGAATCGCGAGGACCGACGCCTCGGGCCGCGCCAGCAATTTCGTGGCAACCGCCGACACCGCGGCGGTGCGCATCTCGGTGATCAGGCGGCCGTCCATGGTGACGAGGGGCTCGCCGGTCTCGGGCCGGAAGAGAAGGACCAGCGCGTGGTGCGTGGGGACGCCCTCGTTGCTCGGATAGAAGGTGACCAGCTTGGCGCCGAGCGCGCCGCCGTACGCCGGCATCAAGCCGAGAAAGCCACCGTGATCCCCGACCGGCATCATGACGCGCATCGGCTGCACGACCTTGCCGCGGGAGAGATCGGCGAGCGCGTTCGCCATGGCCGGGATGAGCTCGTCCATCCGGAGGAGCGCGCGGACCGAGTCCTCATCGAGGATCATCGGCATCCCTCCGCTCATGCGGTCAGGAGCCTCGCCACCTCGTTGCGTCCGTGTCGCTCGGCGATCTCCCGCGCCGTTTGTCCATCGCCCGAGGGCAGCCGGCGGTCGGCTCCGCTCTCGAGGAGGAGACGCACCAGCGCCGCGTCGCCGTTGAACGCCGCCTCGTGAAGCGGGGTGTGGCCGCTCGGGGAGCCTCGACCGTCGACCGGAGACCCTCGTGAGATCAGAAGCCGCACGACGGCCGGGCGCCGCTCCGCGCGCGGCCCGGCGGCGGCGGCGTTGATCGCCAGGTTGCCCTCGCCGTTCCGCGAGACGGCGCGCACGTCCGCTCCCGCGTCGAGCAGCGCCTCGACGGTCTCCCGATGGCCGAAGAAGGCCGCGAGATGAAGGGGCGTCCAGCCGTCGTGCGCGACCTGTCGGACGGCCGACGGATTGTCGCGAAGCTCGCGCCGGACGTCCGCGTCGAGCCCGAGCGCGCACGCTTCGAAGAAGGTCGGGCGCGCGCCACGCTCGAGGAGCAGGCGGACGAGGTCTTGCTTACCGTGATAGGTCGCGACCAGGACGGGTGAATCGCCCTTGTCGTCCCGGGCGTTCGCGAGATCCGGATTGGCCGCCAGGACTTGCGCGGCGGCCGCGGCGTTACCCCGGCGGATGTGGCCGAGGAGCTCGGCGACCTCGTTCATCACCCGCAGGGGTAATGAACGGCGGACTACGCCCGCGCGAACGCCGGCGGCGTCTGCTGGATGACCTCGTCCCAGGGCCCGGGGAAGCGGCCCTTCGAGCCCTGCTCGGAGAACGGCCGCTCGCGCTGCCACTCGCTGCGCGGCTGCTCGTAGTAGACCTCGAGGCCGTTGCCGTCGGGATCCGAGAAGTAGATGCCGATGGACACGGTGTGGTCCGACACGCTGATGGGCACGTCCTTGGCCTTCAGCCGCTGGTACATCTCGGCGAGGTCCTCGAGACTGCCCATGCGCCAGGCCACGTGGTTCAGACCCACGCCCTTCTTCTGGGGCCCGGGCGCGTCCTCGCCCACCTCGAACAGGGCGATGTCGTGGGCATGGTTGCGGTCGCACGACAGGAAGGCCGCCCGCAGCTTGCCGGTTCCGGGAAACGTCATGGTGTCCTGCGTGTGCAGCCCGAAGACGTCCGTGTACCACTGGTGCGACCGCTCGGCGTTGCGCACGAAGATGTTGACGTGATCGAGGGAAACGGGCTTGTAGGCCATGTCCTGTCTCCTGCGGGCAGAGTCGACTCTGAATGGGAGTATACCGCAGGGGGCGGCGCGCCGGGACGGGCGTCAGTTCGCGAAGATCAGCATCAGATACGCGAGAAAGAGCAGCACGTGCACCGCGCCCAGGAGGATGTTGGTGCGCTCGAGGGCGAACGTCACGATGCTGACCACCAGGGTCAGCGCCAGCAGGATCGCCAGGGTCGGCTCGAGCCGCTCAACAGATCTCCATGAGATGCGTGTGATCGGCAGCCCCGATGCGACGCTCGAACCCCAGTTGCTCGTAGAGCTGGGCCGCCGCCGGGTTTTGCGTGCTCAAGCGAAGCCGCTCGAACCGACCCCTCGCCGTGTCCAGCACCCGTTCGACCAGTCGCCGGCCGACGCCCAGGCGCCGGTAGTCCGCCAGCACGTACAGATGACGGACTCTGCCGACCCCCGGTGCCGGCGTATAAGGATCGATGTTGAGCCCGCAGGCACCGATCAGGCGCCCATCCATCCGGGCCGCGAAGAGGGCCTCGCCGGGACGCTCGAACCGATTCGCCCCGCTGGCCCACTCGTCGGCGTGGACACGCCCCGCGCTCGTCATCACACCCACACCCCGTCCTCCGCGGTGCGGTCGCTCTGGGCGTCACCCGTGTTGAGGGTGCCGGCCGGCTCGATCAGCATCATCCGGCACTCTCGGACCGCGGAAGGCTTGTGCTCGACGCCCCGCGGCACGACGAACATCTCGCCGGCCCGCAGCGCGACGTCTCCATCGCGGAGATGGATGGTCATCTCTCCGTCCAGCACGATGAAGACCTCGTCGGTCTCGGGGTGGGTGTGCCAGATG
>QHSM01000163.1 GCA_003221595.1 Candidatus Rokuibacteriota bacterium
CGCCTGGGACGGCCGCCGCCACCGCGTGGTGAGCTCCGAGGGCGGCCACACCGACTTCGCCCCGCGCACCGATCTCGAGATCGATCTCTTCAAATTCCTGCAGCGCGAGTTCGGACGTGTCAGCTACGAGCGTGTCGTCTCCGGACCCGGGCTCTACAACATCTACCGGTTCCTCGTGGCCAGCGACGGCACGCCGGAGCCTGAATGGCTGCGCTCGCGGATGGAGAGCGGCGATCCGAGCGCGGTCGTCGCCGAGGCAGCCCTCGAGCACCGTGACCCTCGCTCCGTCCAGGCGCTCGAGATCTTCGTGTCCGTCTACGGCGCCGAAGCCGGCAATCTCGCCCTCAAGGCGCTCGCGGTCGGTGGCGTCTTCGTCGCGGGCGGCATCGCGCCGAAGATCCGGGCCAAGCTCGAGGACGGAGCGTTCATTACCGCGTTCCGCGACAAGGGTCGGCTGAGCGGAATGCTGGCCTCGATTCCCGTGCGTCTGGTCCTCGAGCCGCGGGCGGCGCTCCTCGGGGCGGCCGCCATCGCCGGATCGCTGCGATCCCGGGCTGTCCCTCGAGCGCGCCGTGCCCAAGGCACCCGATAGCTCCCAGGCCTCGGGCCGTCGAAGAGGCGCGACCCGAGAGGAGCTGAGACTCCAGGAATCCGAGGATCGCACGGCCCACTGGAAGCGGTGGGGCCCGTATCTGGCCGAGCGTCAGTGGGGAACCGTCCGCGAGGACTACAGCCCGCACGGCACCGTCTGGGAATTCTTTCCGCACGATCACGCGCGGTCGCGGGCGTACCGGTGGGGCGAGGACGGGATCGCCGGAATCACCGACAACCACGGACGGCTCTGCCTCGCCCTGGCGCTCTGGAACGGCCGCGATCCCATCCTGAAGGAGCGCCTCTTCGGTCTCAGCGGCAACGAGGGCAATCACGGCGAGGACGTCAAGGAGTACTACTTCTACCTGGACTCGACGCCGACCCACTCCTACATGAAGTACCTCTACAAATACCCGCAGGCGGAGTTCCCTTACGCGGCCCTCGTGACGGAGAGCCGTCGGCGCGACCGTCGGGCACCGGAGTTCGAGCTGATCGATACCGGCGTCTTCGCGGCAGACCGGTACTTCGACGTGGTCGTCGAGTACGCGAAAGCGGCGCCCGACGACATCCTCGTCCGCATCACCGCGACGAATCGCGGCCCCGAGGCGGCCGATCTGCACGTGCTGCCGACCCTCTGGTATCGCAACACCTGGTCGTGGGACCCGGGCGGCCCCGAGCGGCCCACGCTGCGCGCGGGCGCCGCCGCCGGCGGCTACGCGGTGATCGAGGGCGACCACGCCTCGCTCGGCGCCCGGTGGCTCTACTGCGAGGGCGCGCCGCAGCGGCTCTTCACCGAGAACGACACGAACGTCGAGCGCCTCTACGGCCGGCCGAACGCGGGTCCGTACGTGAAGGACTCGATCAACGCATTCGTCGTGGAGGGCCGGAAGGACGCCGTCAATCCCGACGGGGTGGGCACGAAGGCCGCGGCCTACTACCGGCAGACGCTCGCCCCCGGCCAGGGCGCGGTCACGCGGCTCCGGCTCTCCAACACGCCGATTCCGGGCGACCCGTTCGGCAAGGAGTTCGACGTCGTCTTCGGTCAGAGGGCGCAGGAGGCGGACCGGTTCTACGAGACGGTCATCCCGAAGAAGCTGTCGGACGACGCCAGGAACGTCATGCGACAGGCGTTCGCCGGGCTTCTGTGGTCCAAGCAGTTCTATCACTACGACGTCCGGCGCTGGCTGGAGGGTGACCCGGCGGGTCCCCCGCCTCCGGCGGAGCGGCTCCAGGGCCGGAATCACGAGTGGCGGCACCTCTACAACGAAGACGTCATTTCGATGCCGGACAAGTGGGAATACCCGTGGTACGCGGCGTGGGATCTCGCCTTCCACACGATTCCGCTCGCGCTCGTCGACCCGGACTTCGCCAAGGCGCAGCTCGTCCTGTTCCTGCGCGAGTGGTACATGCACCCGAACGGCCAGATTCCGGCGTACGAGTGGTCGCTCGGCGACGTGAATCCGCCCGTCCACGCGTGGGCGGCGCTGCGCGTGTACCGCATCGAGCGACGCCTGCGGGGCCGGGGCGACCGCGAGTTCCTCGAAAAGGTCTTCCACAAGCTCTTGCTGAACTTCACCTGGTGGGTGAACCGGAAGGACGCCGAGGGCCGGAACGTGTTCCAGGGCGGTTTCCTCGGTCTCGACAACATCGGCGTCTTCGACCGCTCGGCCCCGCTGCCGACGGGGGACCGGCTCGAGCAGTCGGACGGAACCTCGTGGATGGGCATGTATTGCCTCAACATGCTGGCGATCGCGCTCGAGCTCGCGAAGCAGGATCCGGCCTACGCGGACGTCGCGTCGAAGTTCTTCGAGCACTTCGTCTACATCGCGCACGCGGTGGATAGCCCGGGGACCGGCATCAACCTCTGGGACGAGGCGGACGGGTTCTACTACGACGTGCTCCACGGCAACGGCACCGCCTACCCCGTGAAGGTGCGCTCGATGGTCGGGCTGATCCCCCTCTTCGCGGTGGAGACGCTCGAGCCGGATGTGGTGGACAAGCTGCCCGGCTTCAAGCGACGAATGCAGTGGTTCATCGACAATCATCCGGAGTTTCGCGGCCACGTCGAGATGGCGACCCGGCCCGGCGTCGGCGTTCGCCGTCTCCTGGCCATCGTCGGACGCGAGCAGCTCCCGCGCGTCCTGCGGCTGATGCTGGACGAGACGGAATTCCTCTCGCCGCACGGCATCCGCGGCGTGTCGCGCTACCACCAGGATCATCCCTACTCGCTCCGGCTCGACGGGATCGAGCATCGCGTCGACTACGAGCCGGCCGAGTCCTCGAGCGCGCTCTTCGGCGGCAACTCGAACTGGCGCGGCCCGGTCTGGTTCCCGGTCAATTACCTGCTGATCGAGTCACTCCAGAAGTTCCACTACTTCTACGGCGACGCGTTCAAGATTCCGTTTCCGACGGGCTCGGCGACGACCCTCAATCTGTGGCAGGTGGCCGCGGAGCTGTCGCGGCGGCTCACGCGCCTCTTCCTGCGCGACGCGGACGGGCGGCGGCCGGTCTACGGAGGCACGGAGACGTTCCAGCGGGATCCGCTCTGGCGGGACCTCGTCCTGTTCTACGAATACTTCCACGGCGACAACGGCGCCGGCATCGGCGCGAGCCACCAGACCGGGTGGACGGGGCTCGTCGCCAAGCTTCTCCAGCAGAGCGGCGAGCGGTAGGCGCTCGCTCCCGCGACTCCGGCGGCGCTTCCGCTGGGGCTCGCCGAGTGCTACTTCTCGGGGAGGGCTCGCCGCGCCGCCGCCGAGGCGGCGGGTGAAGCCCTGGCGTTGCGGCCAGCGCCGTAAGGCGGGGATGTCGGCCTCCGTGCCAGCGCCGGGGATAGCCGCCGGCGTAACGTCCGGCCGGCGAGCTCGCCCTACGAGTTGTTCTGCCCCTCGATCGCCCCACACCCGGTGGTGCCGCCCCTCGAGCCCGAGAATCCTGAGGTCCCGCGATGGCGCCGTGATTGAATTTAGGTGGCCACCTGAGGCCGTCGGGCGAGTCGAGGTGGTTGTCGTCGTGCCACGCCATGAGCGTGACGAAGTCGTTGATGGTCAAGGGACCGCGCGTGGCGTGAACGCCGGCGCGCTTCCACTGCTCGGGCGTGAGCGTCCGGAGTAACGCGAGCGACTCGTCGCGGCGCTTGCGGAAGGCCCCGAGGGCGTGCTCTCCGTCGTTACGGAGGTACTGACGCTCCTCCGCCCACCGATCCGGCATCGTCGGGTCGAAGGCCAGCTTCGGGTCGTCCATGGCCAGGATCAGCCCGAAGCGGCCCATGAACATCTCCTCGATGTCGCGCAGGTGGCAGACGACCTCCTTCGCCGCCCAGTTCTTGCCGTCGGGCCGGCGCGACAGGATCGCGTCGTCGCGGCCGCGGACGGCGGCGGCGAGCTCGTCGGCGGTGCGCGTCAGACGCTTCATGCGGTCGGCGGCCGGCAGCTTCGCGTACTCTTCCATGGTCGGCATCGTGATCCTCCCCGCGGCTTCGGGCACGAGCTGGTGGAACAGGCTCGACTCCCTCTTGTAGAACCCGTCGGTATGATACGACTCCGCCAGGCGGAGCCCGGCGTAGTCCACGTGGTGGCCCACCTCGTGGAGCAGGGTCCGGAGATACGTGCGGAACGCGACGACACGCTTGCGCTTCGCCGTGCGCATCCAGAGCTGGATCTTCGGCTGCCGGCCGCGCTCGCGGGTGTAGAGCCCGTGCAGCTCGCCCCAGTGTGAATGGGGACGCGCCGCCAGCACTTCGACCCGCACGTTCGGAAGCCCCATGGCGTCGGTGAGCCCGTCGACCAGCTCGCGGCTGGCCCGCTCGGTCGCGGCCCGCTCCTCGGTATTGAGCGCGAGCTCGAGCGCCGCCACGCGCGGGCGGAGCGCCGCCGGGTTCTCGAGTCGGATCTCGATGAGCGCGTCGCTCTTGCGATAGACGGCCTGCTGCGAGCGCGTGAGCCGCGCGTAGTACGCGAACGGCACCGCTATTGGCCGGTGAAGCGGGGCTTTCTCTTCTCGAGGAACGCCTTGGCGCCTTCGACGCGGTCGTCGGTCGTGCGCAGGAGGGTCGCGAGGTCGTTCTCCAGACGGAGCCCGTCCTCGAGCGGCACCCCGAGGCCCTTCACGACCGCCTCCTTCGCGTAGCGGAGCGCCACCGGCGCCTTCTCGGCGAGTGTCCGGGCGAGTGCCTGCGCCGAGGACAGGACCTCGGTCGCCGGTACCACGCGCTCCACGAGGCCGATGCGGAGGGCCTCACGCGCGTCGACCCGGGCCCCGGTCAGGATCATCTCGAGCGCCTTGCCGCGACCCACGAGCCGCGGCAGCCGCTGCGTCCCGCCGCCGCCCGGGATGATCGCGAGGTTGACCTCGGTGAGGCCGAGCTGGGAGTCCTCGCCGGCGATCCGGATGTCGCACGCCAGCGCCAGCTCGAGCCCGCCCCCCAGCGCGAAGCCGCGGATCGCGGCGATGATCGGCTGAGGGCAGCGGTCCATCGCGGCGCGGAAGTCGACCCGGCGGCGGCTGTCGCGGAACCGGACCGGCACCTGGGGCGCGACGAACTCGCGGATGTCGGCGCCGGCGGAGAACGCGCGCTCGCCCGTTCCGGTCACGATGACGACGCGCGCATCCTCGGCCCGCGCCAGCTCGCCGAAGCAGGCGGTCAGCTCCTCGCGCATGCGCTCGTTCATCGCGTTGTGCACGGCGGGACGGTTGAGCGTGATCGTCGCGATGCCGTCGGCCAGCTCGTAGCGGATCGCCTCGTACGCCATCGATCGATGCCTCCTCAGGTCCGCGCCGGTCCGCGGCACACGCCCCGCGCGACGAGCCCGGCGATCTCCTCGTCGGTGTAGCCGACCTCGCGCAGGACCGCGTCCGTGTGCTCGCCGAGCGTCGGCGGCGGTCCCGGGTCGCGCGTGGGCGTCCCGGTGAAGGCGATGGGCTGACCCATCACGCGCAGCCGCCCGACTTCCGGGTGCTCGTACTCGCGGATCATGTCGTGGTGGCGGACCGCCGGATGGCGCATGAACTCCATGACCGTCTGGACCGGCGCCGCCGGAATGTCGTGCTGCGCGAGCAGCTCGAGCCAGTGGTCGCGGGGCCTGGACTTGAACTTGCTCTCGATGAGGGGCAGGAGCGCCTGGTTGTTCTCGAGGCGCGCGAGCCACGACCCGAAGCGCGGGTCGTCGGCCAGGTGCTCGAGCTCGAGCGCCTTGCAGAGCTTCAGCCAGAAGGTCTGGTTGCCCACGGCGAGGAAGAACCAGCCACCGTCGCCCGCCTGGTAGAGACGATAGGTCGGATTGTCGCGGATCAGCGTCGGCTTGGTCGGATAGTCGATGGCGACGCCCGCCTGGAGCGCCAGCGCGCCGCGGAGCAGCGACGTCTCGACGCGCTGGCCGCGCCCCGTGCGCTCGCGCGCGAAGAGCGCCGAGAGAATGCCCTGGGTCGCGAGCGCCGCCGTGTAGTAGTCGGTCGGCGCGGTCCGGAGATACACCGGTGGGCCGCCGAAGCCCTGGAGCGTCATCAAGCCGCCGAGCGCCTGGAAGATCGGATCGAAGCCGGGACGGTCGGCGTCGGGACCGGTCGAGCCGAAGGCCGTGACCGAGGAATAGACCAGGCGAGGGTTGATGGCGCTGAGGCGCTCGTAGCCGACGCCGAGCCGCTCGGCGACGCCCGGGCGCATGTTCTCCATGACGACGTCGGCGCGCTCGGCGAGCCGGTGGACGATCCGGCTCCCCTCGGGATTCTTGAGGTTGACCGCGATCGAGCGCTTGCCGCGGTTCCAGCCGAAGAAGCCCGGCAGCTCGCGAAACGAGTCGCCCTCGAGCGCCTCGACCTTGATGACGGCCGCCCCGAGATCGGCGAGCTGCATCGCCGCGTACGAGCCGGCGATGTAGCTGGTCAGATCGACGACGCGGATTCCGTCGAGCGGCGGCGGAGACGGGGGCACGGGGCTGGCCGGCTACCGCGCGACGTACCGGACGATCTGCTCGCGATGGTAATCGACGTCGCCGTACATCGGCTCGAGCGCCTTGGCGCGCTTGAAGTAGATGTGCAAGTCGTACTCCCAGGTGAAGCCGATGCCGCCGTGCACCTGGATCGCTTCGCCGCACACCTTGCGCGCGGCGTCGCCCACGTACGCCTTCGCGACGGACGCGGCGAGCGCCTCGTCCTCGGCCTTCGCGTCCTGGGTCCACGCCGCGTAGTAGACGGCGGAGTGCGAGTTCTCCACTTCCAGGAGCATCTCCGAGCACTTGTGACGGATCGCCTGGAACGAGCCGATCGGCTGCCCGAACTGCTCGCGGACCTTGGCGTAGCCGACCGCCATGTCCAGGCAGCGGCGCGCCGCCCCGAGCATCTCGGCCGCCGCGCCGACGGCGCCGCGACGGAGCAGGCTCGTGAGCAGGGGCGCCGCCTGGCCGGCCGCGCCGAGCACGCCGTCGGCCGGCACCGGAGCTTTGTCGAGGTCGACCTGTACCCAGCGCGTCGCCAGGTCCATGCCCTGGACCGGCGACATGCTGAGGCCCGAGGCCGCGGGCTCGACGAGGAACAGGGTCGGTCCTTCGGGTGCCTGCGCGGGAATCAGCAGCACGTTGGCGACGTGGGCCCAGGGAACGAACCGCTTCGTCCCGGAAAGCGCCCAGCCCTTCGGCGTCTTCTCCGCCCGCGTCGTCATCGCCGCCGGGTCCCAGTCGAGATCGGCGTCGAGAAACGCGAGCGTCGCGCGCGCGTCGCCGGTGGCGATGGCGGAGAGCCAGCGCTTCCTCTGTGCGTCGGTGCCGGCGGCCTCGACGGCCGCCGCGGCCAGCGCGGTCGGCCAGTAGGGTCCGGGGTACGCGGCCCGTCCCAGCTCCTCGAGCAGGATTGCCGACTCGACCATGCCGAGCCCGCTGCCGCCGTACGCCTCGGGCAGGGAGAGGCCGAGCCAGCCGAGCTGGGCCATCTCCTTCCACATCGTGTCGCTCTCGCCCCGCGGATCGTCCCACAACAGACGGACAGCGGCGGGCTTGCAGTGCTCGTCCAGAAACGCGCGGGCGGAATTCTTCAGGAGCTGCTGGTCGGACGTGAACGAGAAATCCATGGCGTCAGGCCTTCAGGCGGTCGGCGCGCACTTCCTTCGGCAGGCCGAGCACGCGCTCTCCGATGATGTTCTTCTGGATCTCGGACGAGCCCGAGTAGATGGTGCCGGCGCGCGACCACAGGAACGCGGTCGCGAACGTGCCGGGCTCGCCGGAGGAGGTGTCGACCTCCT
>QHSM01000164.1 GCA_003221595.1 Candidatus Rokuibacteriota bacterium
ACGTCGCGAACACCACGTACTACACGACGCCGTGGGTGGTGCCGTGGATGCACACGCAGCTCGGGTCGTCCGGCTCAGCCGCGCTCGGCACGGCCGCCGGCCTGAAGGCGCTCATGCGCAAGGGCAAGATGAAGTCGGAGGCGATCAACGTCATCGCCTTCTGTGGCGACGGCGGCGGCGCCGACATGGGGCTCGGCGCGATCTCGGCAACCCTGACCCACAAGGAGTACAACTCGCTGATCCTGCTGTACGACAACGAGTCGTACGCCAACACCGACATCCAGCTCTCCGGGATGACGCCGTATGGTGCCAACACCACGTTCAGCCCGCCCGGCAAGGTGAAGCGGCTCATCCACACGCGGTGGAAGAAGAACATGGCCGGCTTGATGGCAGCCGGGCATCCGGAGTGCCGCTACGTGGCGACCGTCTGCGCCTCGTACGCGGTGGAGATGATGAACAAGGTTCGGCGGGCGCTGACGATCGGCGGCCCGACGTTCATCCACTCGCTCGATCCGTGCCCGAAGGGCTGGGACTACGACCCGATGCTCTCGCACGAGCTGGGCGAGCTGGCCATCGAGACGGGGATCTTCCCGCTCTACGAGGTCGAAGACGGCCAGGTGAAGTACTACGGCAAGACCAAGGCGATCGTCGAGGGGCGTCCACGCAAGCCGGTGCGCGAGTACCTCCTCAAGCAGGGGCGGTTCGCCCACTTCATCGAGGAGGATCTCAACTACTTCCAGGCAAAGGTGGACGAGATGTGGGAGAAATGGGAGATTCCGGCGGTGGTGCCGTTCAGGCGTCTGGACAAGACGCAGGCGGCGCTGTCGGCGAAGTAGCCAGATCGCCCTTGGCTCCTCCTCGCCGCTCATAGCGGACGGGCCGGGCTCCCGGGAAACGGGACCCGGCCCTTTCGCGTTCTATCGGTGCTCGACACGGACCGGATCGAGGCCTGGCCTCGGACAAAGGAGCGAGCAATGAAGCTCGACGCTGTCGTCGCGTTCGTCCTCGCGGCCCTGATCGCCGTCCCCGCGGCGGCGCTCGCCTGGGAACCGACCAAGCCGATCGAGTTCGTGGTGCCGGCCGGGACCGGCGGCGGCGCTGATCAGATGGCCCGCCTGATCGCGGGCATCGCCGACAAGCACAAGCTCTCACCGCGTCCGCTCATCGTCGTCAACAAGGCGGGCGGCGCCGGCGCCGAGGGCTTTCTCGACGTCAAGAGCAAGAAGGGTGACGCGCACACCATCGTGATCACTCTCTCGAACCTCTTCACCACGCCGCTGCACACGGGCATCCCGTTCAGCTGGCGGGACCTGACCCCGGTGGCGCGGCTCGCGCTCGACGAGTTCATTCTCTGGGTGAACGCGGACACCCCCTACAAGACGGCGAAGGAGTACCTCGCGGCCGTCAAGGAACAGGCGGGCAAGCCCGGCCAGATGAAGATGGGCGGCACCGGCTCGGCGCAGGAAGACCAGATCCTGACCATCCAGCTCGAGCAGGCCATTCCCGGGACCAAGTTCACCTACGTGCCCTTCAAGGGCGGCGGCGAGGTGTGCTCGACCCTCGTCGGCAAGCACATCGATTCGACGGTGAACAACCCCATCGAGTGCGCGAGCAACTGGAAGGCCGGCCGGGTCCGCCCGCTCGCCGTCTTCGACACGGCGCGAATCACCGTCGCCGAGTGGAAGGACATCCCGACGATCAAGGAGGCGCTCGGCGTCGACGTGAACTACCTGATGCTTCGTGGAATTTTCGGCGCGCCCGGCATGCCGAAGGAAGCGGTGGACTGGTACGTGGCATTTCTCCGAAAGGTGACCGAGACGCCGGAGTGGAAGAAGTACCTGGACGACGGGGCCCTCAAGCCTGCCTTCGCCAGCGGCGCCGAGTACGTGAAGTGGGTCGAGGAGAACGAGCAGCTCCACAAGGAACTGATGACCAAGGGCGGGTTGCTGAAGAAATAGGATGCGCGCCGTCGACCTCGCCACCGCGTCGATCCTGATCCTGCTGGGCGGGGTCGTGGTCGCCGACTCGCTGCGCATCGGCATCGGCTGGGGAACGGACGGCCCCCGGAGCGGCTTCTTCCCGTTCTGGCTCGGCGTCATCATGATCCTGGCGTGCGCCGGGATCGGCGTGCAGGCGTGGCGCCGCTCGACCGACAAGCCGTTCGTCACGCGCGAGCGGCTCGCTCCGGTGCTGAAGGTGCTGTGGCCGGCCACGCTGATGGTGATCCTGATCACGCCGCTCGGTCTCTACGTCGCCTCGGCGCTGTACATGGCCTTCTACATGCGCTGGGTCGGCCGGCACGGGTGGTCCGCCGTGGCCCTCTGCGCGATCGGCATTCCGCTGCTCGTGTTCGTGGTGTTCGAGACCTGGTTCCTGGTTCCGATGCCCAAGGGCCCGCTCGAGGCGTGGCTCGGGTACTGACCCATGACGGGCATCGAGAACCTCTTCCACGGCTTCCAGATCGCGGTCACGCCGTTCAACCTCTTCGTGGCGGTCGTCGGCATCATGCTCGGCACCATCATCGGCGTCCTGCCGGGCCTCGGGGGCGCCAACGGGGTCGCGATCCTGCTGCCGCTCACGTTCACGATGCCGCCCACCTCCGCGATAATCTTGTTAACGTCGCTCTACTGGGGCGCGCTCTTCGGCGGCGCGATCACCTCCGTGCTCTTCAACATTCCGGGCGAGCCCTGGTCGGTGGCGACCACGTTCGACGGCTATCCGCTGGCCCGGCAGGGGCTGGGGGGCCAGGCGCTCACGGCGGCGTTCACCTCCTCCTTCATCGGCGCCCTGTTCTCGATCGTCCTGATCACGTTCTTCGCGCCGCTCCTGGCCGAGGTCGCGCTGAAATTCGGCCCGCCCGAGTTCTTCGCGATCCAGCTCCTGACCTTCTCGAGCTTCATCGGGCTCGGCGGCGGCAATCCGCTGAAATCGCTCGTGTCCATCGTGCTCGGCTTCATCCTGGCCGCGGTGGGCCTCGACATCGTCACCGGCCAGCTCCGGATGACCTTCGGCCTCGTCGATCTCATGAAGGGGTTCGACTTCATCGTGGCGGTCATCGGGCTCTTCGGCATCGGCGAGATCCTCCTGAGCGTCGAGGAAGGGCTCAGCTTCAAGGGGACGCCGACCGGGATGAACCTCCGCGTGGTGCTCGACACCTGGAAGGTGCTGCCGCGCTACTACCGCACGTTCGTGCGCGGAGCCTTCATCGGCTTCTGGATGGGATTCAAGCCGGGCGGCGCGACGCCCGCCTCGTTCATGAGCTACGCCTTCGCGAAGCGCTTCTCGAAGCACCCGGAGCGGTTCGGCACGGGAGAGCTCGAGGGCGTCGTCGCGCCGGAGACGGCGGCCCATGCGGCGGGCGTGGCGGCGATGCTGCCGATGCTCACGCTCGGCATTCCGGGCTCGCCGACGGCGGCGGTCATGCTCGGCGGCCTCATCATCTGGGGGCTCCAGCCCGGACCGCTCCTCTTCACGGAGAAGCCCGACTTCGTCTGGGGGCTCATCGCCAGCATGTACACCGGCAACATCATCGGCGTGCTGATGGTCCTGGCGTTCGTGCCCTTCTTCGCCGCGATTCTCCGCATTCCATTCGCGATCCTCACGCCGCTGATCGTCGCCATCTGCGCGATCGGCTCGTACGCGGTGCACAACAGCATGATCGACATCTGGTACATGCTGATCTTCGGCGTCGTCGGCTACGTGTTTAAGAAGCTCGACTATCCGCTGGCACCGCTCGTCCTGGCGCTGGTCCTCGGCGATCTGGCCGAGAACGCGCTCCGCCAGAGCCTGATCATGTCCCAGGGATCGCTGGCGATCTTCGTGACGCGACCGATCGCCGGCGCGATCACGGCGGTCGCGATCTTCTTCTTCGTGTTGCCGGTCGTGACGCCGTGGTGGCGCCGGCGGCGCGGAACGCCCCTGCCGACCGCCTCGCTGCGGGAGACGTGA
>QHSM01000165.1 GCA_003221595.1 Candidatus Rokuibacteriota bacterium
CGGAGACGTCGAACCAGGCCGTGTTCGGCGTGCTGGGTAGGTGCGCGGTGTCGTTGACTGAGACCAGACGCGGGGGCCGGGCGATCGTCAGGGAGCAGTTGTCGATGCGCATCCGCCAGAGGGAGTTGAACGAGAGGCCGAGCAGGTGGCAGAGATAAACGCTGATCACCCCGCCGTGCGCGACGACGAGGACGTCGTCGCCGTTTCGATGGCGGGCGCCGATCTGGCCGATCGCCTTCAGCACGCGGCCGCACACGTCCGGTAGCGGCTCGCCGCCGGGCGGCGGACAGTCGAGGGGCGAGCGGACCCACGCGTGATACGGGTTGCCCTCGCGGGCGCGGACCTCGTCGACCGTGCAGCCTTCCCACTCGCCGAGCGACAGCTCGCGCAGCTCCGGGATCGGCACCAGCGGGATCCCGGTTCCGGCCAGCGCGATCTCGGCCGTGTCCAGCGCGCGGCACATCGGGCTGACGTACGCGGCCGCGACGCGATAGCCCGTGCGCAGCGCGCGGCCCAGCGCCGCGGACTGCACGCGGCCGAGATCGGAGAGGCCGACGTCGTTGGCGCCCTGGAACTTCCGCACCTGGTTCCACAGCGACTGGCCGTGCCGCGCGAGCAGAAGCCTCATGCCGCCCGCTCCGCGAACTCGCGCGCCCGGCGCAGGCGAGCCAGGGACTCGACGGGGCCGAGCAGGGCGAGCACGTCGAAGATCGGCGGCGACGCCGTGCGGCCCGTCACCGCGAGACGGGCGAGCTGCGCGAGATCGACGAGCTTGAGCCCGAGCTCGTCGATGAGCGCGCGGACGGCGCGCTCGATCGCCGCCGTCGTGAACTCGCCGAGGCCTTCCAGCCGCTCGATCACGAGTCCCAGGCGCCGCGCGCCCTCGGCGGTCAGGAGCTTCGGCGCCGCCTTCGCGTCGTACGCCGACGGGGCCTCGAAGTAGAACCGCCCCTGCTCGACCATCTCGACGAGGGTCTTGGCGCGCTCCCGCAGCGTGTCCAGCATTCCCACGAACCGCGCCAGATCCGGCGGCGGCGTGAGTCCGGCCGCGCGCACGAAGGGCTCGACGAGCTCGGCCAGTCGCCGGCCGTCCATCGTCTTCAGATAGTGCTGAGAGAGCCACTCGAGCTTGGTCACGTCGAAGACCGCCCCGGAGGAGGCGACGTCCTTGATGTCGAACAGCTCGACGAGCTCGGCCCGCGAGAAGACCTCCTGGTCGCCGTGCGACCACCCGAGCCGCGCCAGGTAGTTCACCATCGCGTCGGCGACGTAACCCGCGTCGCGGAACGCCTGCACGGAGGTCGCGCCGTGCCGCTTCGAGAGCCGGCTCCGATCCTTGCCGAGGATCATCGACACGTGGGCGAACTCGGGGACGGCGTAGTCGAGCGCCTCGTAGCAGAGGATCTGCTTGGGCGTGTTCGACAGATGGTCGTCGCCGCGGACGACGTGGGTGATGCCCATCGTGACGTCGTCGACCACGACGCAGAAGTTGTACGTGGGGGTTCCGTCCGTGCGGACCAGGATCCAGTCGTCGAGCTGCGTGTGCTCGAAGGTGACCGGGCCGTGGATGAGGTCGTTCACGACGGTGGCGCCGGTGGTCGGAATCCGGAGGCGCAGGGCGCCGGCCGGCAGTCCGCGATCGCGGCAGCGTCCGGAATACCGGAACGTCTCGCCGCGCTGCTGGGCCGCCGCGCGCTCGCGGTCGAGCAGCTCGGGCGGACAGTCGCAGTAGTAGGCGCGGCCGGACCGGAGCAGCCGCTCGGCGTGCTCGCGGTAGATCGCGAGCCGCTCGGTCTGGCGATACCCCGGGGTGGGCGACCCCTCGTCCCAGTCGAGCCCGAGCCACCGGAGCGCGTCGACGATCGCGACGATGTTGTCGTCGGTCGAGCGCGAGCGGTCCGTGTCCTCGATGCGGAGAATGAAGGTGCCGCGATGGTGACGCGCGAGGAGCCAGTTGAAGAGCGCGGTGCGGGCGCCGCCCACGTGGAGGTGGCCCGTCGGGCTCGGCGCGAAGCGGACGCGGATCGGCGCCGCCATGTCAGTACGTCTGGAACAGCCGACCCCAGGGGGTGCCGGCGAAGGCCCGGATGCGCGAGCGGCCGATCGTCGGATACCAGAGGAGGTCGTGGTAGACGTTCGAGGCGAACGGCGCCCAGACGGCGAGGGGCGAGTGGAGCAGAAGCCGCTTGAGCGGCCGCAGCGGACCACGCCGGATCAGCTGGTCGCCCCAGATCACGAGGCTCCGGCTGGTCTTGAAGCCCATCGAGAGGGCCGCGGCGTCGGTGTCGCCCACGATCTCGATCCGCTTCGGGTCGGCCACCCCGAGCCCGCGCTCCTGGCACATCCGCAGATACGGGATCGAGAGCGGATCGAAGCCCATGATGCGCGCGGCGATCGCGTCGATCGCCACCTGATCGGCGGACGCCAGGATGAGATTCCCGACGCGCGGCACCATCGTGCGCGGTCCCGCGCCGTCGCCCATCACGGTGCCGTCCATCACCGCGAGCACCGACGGATGCAGCTCACGCTGCATGTACATCAGGTCGACCATCACCTCGTGGATGTACTCGTGGGCGTAGTGCCGCACTTCCTTCAACAGGCCGCCGAAGGCGTTCTTGATCGCGCCGGTAGTGGTCGTGTGCCCGTGGACCTTGACGGTCGGCAGGTGGCAGACGTTTTTCCCGACGTACATCTTCGGAATCTGAATCCCCTCCGGGAAGATCGCGTTCAGCTTCAGCAGCGGCGACTGGAACTTGTAGACGGTCCACTCGACGCCGGGCAGCGCGATGAACGGCACGCCGTGCCGCTCGAGCACCGGACGCCACTTGTTGTTCCGGCATCCGGCGATCGGATCGGTGACGACCGTCTTGTTCTCGACGGGGAAGAGTCGCCGCCGGTCGTACCCGTCCTCGAGCAATGTCGTCACCACGCCGTCGACCTGCCAGGGCTGGCTCGAGCACGCCGGGAAGTACTTGGTCCACGACAGGTTCAGCTTGAGGATCAGGTCCTGGTCGCGACGCACCACCTGGTCGTACTTCACCAGGCGCATGAGGCGCCCGTAATCCTCGACGATTGACTCGGGGCGCGTGCGGAGGAGCGCGACTGCGCTGGACATCTGAACTATCTTACTCCAGCCGCGTGCCGTAAATGATCAGCAGAACCGCGCAGATCCAACCGACCGCGTTGATCATGAGCGCCCGGTCGCTGAGGAGCAGCTCCGACGGGTTGCCGCCGAGCTGGCGGCGGTAGAGCAGGTACAGATAGCGAAAGATTCCGTAGAGCACGAAGGGAAGCGTCGCCGGCAGCAGATGCGTGTGGAACTTCGCCACGGTCTCGGGCGACATCGTGTAGAGCGCATAGGCCGTCACCGTGGACGCGGTGACGACGGCGATCATCTGGTCCAGCAGCTCCGGGCTGTACTCGGCGAGAATCGGGCGGTGGCGCGCGGCGTCCCGGTCCAGCGTCAGGTACTCGAAGCGGCGCTTGCCTATGGCCAGGAAGAGGGCGAGCAGGATCGTGCAGATCAAGAGCCAGCCCGACATCTCCACGTCGATGACGACCGCGCCGGCGACGGCGCGCAGCACGAAGCCGCTGGCGACGACGAGCACGTCGACGATGACCACGTGCTTCAGCCACGCCGAGTAGGCCACGAGAAGGGCGACGTACGCGAGCACCGTGACCAGGAACGGCCGCGCGAGCAAGGCACTCAGCCCGAGGCCTGCCAGGATGAGCGCGACCGCCGCGGCCACCGCGACGCCGACCGCAAGCCGACCGGCCGCAATCGGGCGCTCACGCTTGCGCGGGTCCAGCCCATCGCGCTCGCGGTCGGCGACGTCGTTCAGCAGGTAGATCGCGCCCGACACCGCGCAAAAGATGGCGAATGCCGCCAGCGCCGTCCAGGTCGCGCTCGTGAAGAGCCGCTGCGAGAAGACCAGGCCCGCGAGAACGAACAGATTCTTCACCCACTGTCGCGGGCGCATCGACACGACGATCTCTCTGAGCATCGCTAGCAACACGCCGACTGCGCGATGGCTGGGTGGCGGGGGCACCGGGGGCGGGCGGGAGGGGTCGAGACGACCACGCGGCACGCGTGCGCTGCTCCTGCGCGGCTGGGCTCCACCCGGGCGCATGCGAGGCCGCGACGACACGGTGACTTCCGTCGGGCGTCGCACCTCAGAGGCGGATGACGTGGGTAGCGGGGGGCAGCGTGCCGGTCGCGTTGCGCGTGTCGATCACCAGCGGGGCGTCGCGGACGATCGCCGGCCAGTCGTAGCCGGCGTGCGCCGTGAGGATCAGCACGACGTCCCGTGACGCGAGAGCGGCGGCGGTCCACGGGATCGACTCGAGCTTCGCGGCGCCGACCGTCACCGCCGGCACGTACGGATCGTGGTAGGCGACCGTCGCGCCCCGGCCGAGGAGGCCCTCGATGATCTCGAGGGCCGGCGAGTCGCGAACGTCGGCGACACCTGCCTTGTAGGCGACGCCGAGCACGAGGACGCGGGCGCCTCGAACGGCGCGGCTTCGGTCGTTGAGCGCATCCGCGACCATTTGCACGACGTAGTCCGGCATCCGGCGGTTGATCTCGTCCGCGAACGTGATGAAACGCGGCTCGTAGCCTTCCAGGCGCACCTTCCAGGAGAGGTAGTGCGGGTCCGAAGGCAAGCAGTGGCCGCCGAGACCGGGACCCGGGTAGAACGGCATGAAGCCGAACGGCTTCGTCGACGCGGCGGCGATCACCTCCCAGACCGACAGGCCCAGGCGGCGGCACATGATCGCGAACTCGTTGACCAGCGCGATGTTGACCGACCGGAACGTGTTCTCGAAGAGCTTGACCATCTCGGCCGTCTCCGGTCCGGAGACGGGCACGACCTGGCGGGTCACCCGCCCGTACAGCGTCGAGGCCAGGTCGCGGCACGCGTCGGTGATGCCGCCGACGACCTTGGGGATGTCCCGGAGCGTCCAGCGCCGATTGCCCGGATCGATGCGCTCGGGCGAGAAGGCGATGAACACGTCGCGCCCCGCGACGAGCCCCCTGGCCTGCAGGCGCGGCAGCAGGATTTCCTGGGTCGTCCCGGGATAGGTCGTCGACTCGAGCACGACGAGCTGGCCGCGGCGGATCACCTGGGCCACGGCGTCGGCCGCCCCGACGATGAAGGAGATGTCGGGCTCCTTCGACTTTCCCAGGGGCGTCGGGACGCAGATGACGATCGCGTCCGCGTCCTTGAGCGCCCCGATGTCGTCGGCGGCGCTGAGGCGTCCGGCTCGCACCAGGCCGGCGAGCCGCTCCGTGGGGACGTCCTCGATGAAGCTCTCGCCCGCGCGCACCGCCGCGACGCGGCGCGCGTCGAGATCGACGCCGATCACGGTCGCGCCCGACTCGGCGAACGCGACCGCGAGCGGCAGTCCGACGTAGCCGAGACCGATGAGCCCCACGGTCGGCTCGCCGGCCAGTCGCTGCTTGAGCGCGTCGGCCGTCGTGGTCACAGGCCCTCGCACGCCGTGCGCACGGCGGCGGCCGTCTGCTCGACCTCGTCGTCGGTGAGCTCCGCGAAGCACGGCAGCGACAGCACCTCACGGGCCGCCCGCGCCGCCTCCGGCCAGCGCCGATCATCCAGGCCGAACACGGGCTGCGCCGGCACCGGACGCGGGTAGTACACGCCGGTCCCGATTCCCCGGTCGGTCAGCGCCTTGGCGAGGGCATCACGCTGCGGGTGGCGCACGGTGAAGAGATGGAAGACGTGCCGCGCCGGCGCGGCCTCCGTCGGGAGCGTGAGCGACGCGCCGGCGAGGAGCGCGCGGTACCGCGCGGCGATCCGCCGGCGGGCCTGCGTCCACGCCGGCAGGCGGGCGAGCTTGACGCGCAGGACGGCCGCCTGCATCTCGTCCAGCCGGCTGCAGAAGCCGAGCTCCTCGTGCTGGTAGCGGCCGCTGTCGCCGTGGTGCCGGAGCTTCGTGAGGCGGTCGGCGACGTCCTGCCGGTTGGTCAGGACCATGCCGCCGTCGCCGCACGCGCCCAGATTCTTGGTCGGATAGAACGACAGGCACGCGGCGTCACCCCAGGCGCCGATCGGGCGCTCGGCCCAGGCGCCGCCGACCGCCTGCGCCGCGTCCTCGACGACGGCGAGCCGGTGGGCGCGCGCCAGCTCGACAAGACGGTCCATGGGCGCCGGGTGGCCGTAGAGATGAACGGGCATGATCGCGCGCGTGCGCGGCGTGATCGCGCGGGCGGCGGCCGCCACGTCGAGCGCGTACGTCTCCGGGTCGATGTCGACGAAGACCGGCGTCGCCCCCACCATGGTGATGGTGGTCGCCGACGCCACGAACGAGAACGCCGGCGTGATGACCTCGTCGCCCGGGCCCACGCCGACGGCCATGAGCGCCAGGCGCAGCGCGTCGGTGCCCGACGCGACGCCCAGCGCCCAGCGCACCCCGCACAGCGTCGCCAGCTCGCGCTCGAGCGCCCGGCCCTCCGCGCCGAGAACGAAGTGGCTCGAGTCGAGCACGCGCATGAGGGCGGCCCCCAGCTCCCCGCGGAGCGCCGCGTGTTGCCGCGTCAGATCGATGAACGGGATCATCGGAACTTCGGTCCGCTGTCGATCATGCTTGCCCCCATCTTGGGATTCGCAATGTTCCCGAGCCCGAGCAGGTGGAGCGAGAAGCGAAACTCGTCGTCCGCGCTCTGACCGGTGGCGATGTCCCGGCTGCGCTTGACGTACTCGGCGCTGACCGCCCAGCAGTCAAACTTGAAATCGAGCCCGAACCGGCTCTCGACGAACGTGTTGGTCCGGAGATCCCAGTTCGTCTGCACCCTCACTACGAGATTACGCCAGATATCGACGGAGACCGAGCCTTGCAGGAAGTGAATCGCCGCCGACTCGGGCCCGTTGGTGCCGGGGTTGAACGTTCCGGGGACCTGGATGAAGTACGGAACCTGGACCGCCGGAGCGCGGTTGTAGCGCAGCCCGACGACGCCGGTGACGCGGGGAACGTTGGCCGTCACGTCGGCGGTGTACGCCTGGAGCCCTTGGCCGTGGACGTTGTAGCTCGCGTCGGCGTGAAGGCTCAGCAGGGTGCTCGGCTGGAGCGTGAGGTCGCCGGCCACGTTGCCGAAGCGGCCGGCCTGGTAGTCGTAGGCGTTGGCCACGACGAGCCGGATCAGATCGAGCCGCGTGGCCTCGGCATCGTCCGAGCTCACCGTCCGCGCGCGGAGCCGGTTGGTCAGCGAGTACTCGAACCAGTTCGCCTCGGGGATCAGATCGATGTTGGTCCACTGCGGCAGACTGTAGAAGTTGTGGCCGACGATCCGGATGTAGTGCGCGCGCGGCTCGACCGAGTGGAGCAGCGCGCTGAACCCGCCCAGCCCGTCCAGGGGATAGACACGGGACGCCCGGCTCTCGGCGTCGCTTCCGTACTCGAGCAGCTCGCGCACCCGCCACTCGCCATTCGTGTCCTCGATGGACGCCCCTCCCGATACCGGCACGTGGCTTCCGGTCACGGTCGTACTGTAGGCCGTCGCCCGGCCGCCGACGAACGGTGTCACCGTCAGGTAGCCGGCGAGCGGGATCGGTCGCGAGAGCAACGGGTGCACATCGAGGCGAGCCCCCTCCGAGCCGATGTCGCGCTGGAAATAGACCCCGCTCGAGTCCACCTGGTAGAGGAACCCCGGCAGCCCGGGAACGTTCTGGC
>QHSM01000166.1 GCA_003221595.1 Candidatus Rokuibacteriota bacterium
AGTCGAGCTGGATCCCGCCGACGTCCTCCACGAAGCGCGTGAGGCGCGCCGGCGTGAGCGAGGCCGCGTGGGGCCGCGCGAGATGCTGACGCTCCAGGAAGAGCGCGGTGACGGCGCCCAGACCGACGCGGCGACGTGGCATGCGGCGGAGCTTATCATCGTCGTCACGCCCGGCTGCGCGCGCTGCCGGCCGTCGCGGGGCTGGGGCCCCGCCGGCCGAGGCGCGCCTCGAAGAGATGGTAGGCTACCGGGCCATGGCGGACACGCTCCTGCCCCGCGGCGAGACGTACGCCGACGTCTACGCCCGCTTCCGCTGGGCCGTCCCGTCCGTCTACAACATCGCCGTCGACGCCTGCGACCGCCACGCCGGCGACCGTTCCCGCGTGGCGCTCGTGTACGAGGACGACGCGGGGCGGGTGAGCGAGCACACCTTCGCCGAGTTTCGCGCCCGCTCGAACCAGCTCGCGCGCGCGCTGGCGAGCCTGGGGATCGCGCGCGGCGACCGTGTCGGCATCGTGCTCCCGCAGCGGCCCGAGACGGCCGTCGCGCATCTGGCCGCCTACAAGCTGGGCGCGGTCGCGCTGCCGCTCTCGACGCTCTTCGGTCCGGACGCGCTCGAGTACCGGCTACGCGACGCCGGCGCGAAGGTCATCGTGACCGACGGCGAGAACCTCGAGCGCGTGCTGGCCGTCGCCAAGGGGCTCCCGGAGCTGACGCGGGTGATCTCGGTCGATCGCGCCGACGCCGACGATGTGCTCGATTACGCGAAAATCATCGCGGGCGTGCCCGATTCCCTGGATCCCGTCGCGACCGCGGCGGAGGACCCGGCGATCCTCATCTACACGTCGGGGACGACGGGCCCGCCGAAGGGCGCGCTCCACGCCCACCGCGTGCTGATCGGTCATCTGCCGGCGATCGAGTTCTATCACGAGTACTTCCCGAAGCCCGGCGACCGCCACTGGAGCCCGGCCGACTGGGCGTGGGCGGGCGGGCTCCTCGACGTCCTGCTTCCGAGCTGGCACTACGGCGTCACCGTCGTCGCCCATCGCCCGAAGAAGTTCGACGCCGAGCGCGCCTTCGACGTTCTCGCTCGCCATCGCGTCCGGAACACGTTTCTCGTGCCGACCATGCTGAAGATGATGCGCTCCGTCGGGGACCCGCGCGGTCGCTGGCCGCTCGCGCTGCGCTCGATGTTCACGGGCGGCGAGGCGGTCGGCGAGGAGGTCATCCACTGGGCGCGGGAGGCGCTCGGCGTCACGCCCCACGAGGGCTTCGGCCAGACCGAGGTGAACCTGGTGCTCGGCAACTGCTCGCTCCTGATGCCCGTCAGGCCGGGGTCGATGGGACGGCCGATTCCAGGCCACGTCGTCGACATCGTCGACGATCAGGGGCGGCTCGTCCCGACCGGTGAGATCGGGGAAGTCGCCGTCCAGCGCCCCGACCCGGTGATGTTCCTGCGCTACTGGAACAACGAGCAGGCCACGCGTGAGAAGTTCGCCGGCGACTGGGCTCTCACGGGCGATCTGGCCCGGAAGGATGCGGACGGCTACTTCTGGTTCATCGGGCGCAAGGACGACCTGATCTCGAGCGGCGGCTACCGGATCGGCCCGAGCGAGATCGAGGACTGCTTGCAGGGCCATCCCGCGGTTGCCCTCGCCGCGGCGATCGGCGCGCCCGATCCGGTGCGCGGCGAGGCGGTCAAGGCGTTCGTGCAGCTCCGCGAGGGCGTCACCGGGACCCCCGGGCTCGCGCGCGAGCTCCAGACACACGTGCGCACGCGTTTGTCGGCGCACGAGTATCCCCGTGAGATAGAATTCATCGAAGCCTTGCCGGTGACGACCACGGGCAAGGTGAAGCGGGCCGACCTGCGGCAGCTCGAGCGAACGCGGCGTAGACTGGAGACCTGAGATGGCCTACGACTACAAGAAGCACTTCGGCGAGATCACGCTGACGCAGGACCTGACCACCCTGCCCGAGGAGCGCACGTGGCGTCTGGCGGCGCCCGAGCGGGACGCCGAGCCGCACCAGATCGTGCTCTACCTCGGCTGCAACGTCCTGCGCACCTCGCACATGGTTCGCACCGTCACGGCCATCTTCGACCGGCTCGGGCTCGACTACGTCGCCGTCGGCGGCCCGACGTATTGCTGCGGCATCGTCCATCACCGGAATGGGGACACGGCGGCGTCCGGCGGGATGAACAAGCGTACGGTCGAGCTGTTCCAGCGCTACAAGCCCGAGGAAGTGGTGATGTGGTGCCCGTCGTGCATGTACTTCTACGACGAGGTCCAGAAATTCCCCTGGCCGTTCCCCGTGCGCCACACGACGGAGTTCCTGGCCGACCGTCTCTCGTCGCTCGAGTTCACGCATCGAGTCGACGCGCCGGTGGCGCTCCACTACCACTCCCAGAGCGAGCCGCGCCGGCGCGAAGGCGCCGCGGCGCGCCGCCTGCTCGAGGCCGTGCCGGGGCTCCGCTACGTCGAGGTCGAGCCGGAGCCGCGGTTCGGGCGCCTCTGCACCGCCGACGTCCAGGCCCAGCTCGGCCAGTCCGTCTGGGATGGGCTGATCCGCGACGAGATCGGCCGGGCGCGCACCGGCGGGGCCGAGATCCTCGCGACGGTCTATCACGGCTGCCAGCGGCTCATCTGCGGCTTCGAGGCCGAGGGCTCGATCACGATCGAGCACTATCTCTCGGTCTTCGCGCGCGCCCTCGGCATTGAGTTCGAGGACCGGTACAAGACGTTCCGCCTCTGGCAGGACCCGGAGCGCGTGCTGGCCGAGTCGACGCCGTGCCAGACCGCGAACCACGTCGAGCCGACACGCGCGCGGGATCTCGTCGAAAAGACGTTCGGACGGATTGCGATCGCGCCGAGCGCGGGAGCGGCAGCTTCCTAGCGGCGGCGCCGGCCTCGCCGTAGCGAAACCGTCGTGGAGATCGGGCTCTTCACCGAGTTCGAGTGGCGCCCGGGCGCCGACGAGGCCCAGGCGTTCGACGAGTCGCTGGCCCAGGTGGCCGCCGCCGAGGATCTCGGCTACGACGCGGTGTGGCTCGCCGAGCTGCACTTCCAGAAGGAGCGTTCGGTTCTTTCCTCACCGCTCGTCGTCGGCGCCGCGATCGCCGGGCGGACGAAGCGCGTGAAGATCGGCTTCGCCGTCCAGGTGCTGCCGCTCATCAATCCGCTGCGCCTCGCCGAGGACGTCGCGACGCTCGACCACCTGAGCAAGGGACGGCTCGACTTCGGCGTGGGCCGAAGCGGGCTCCCCGGTCACTACTCCGGCTTCAACATCCCGTACGACGAGAGCCAGGAGCGATTCGACGAGACGCTCGAGATTCTCGTGAAGGCGTGGACCGAGGACCGGTTCACCTACGAGGGCAAGTACTTCCAGTTCCGCGACGTCTGCGCCGTGCCCAAGCCGTACCAGAAGCCGCACCCGCCTCTCCGCGTCGCCGCGACGTCCGAGGAGTCGTACGCGGCCGTCGGGCGCCGGGGGCTGCCGATCTTCCTGGCGGTGCGGACGTCGAGCATCAGCGAGCTCGAGCGATACGTCGGCGCCTATCACGCCGCGTGGCGTGAGGCCGGCCACCCCGGCCGCGGCGAGGTCGGCGCGATCATGCCGGTCTACGTCGCCGACACGGAGCGCGCCGCGCGGGAGGAGACCGAGGCGAGTGCCTTGCGCTTCTACCGCTCGGTCGGCGAGGCGCTGCTGGCCGGACCGCGGCACGCCACCGGCGAGCGGCTCCGGCGCATGAGCTTCGACGAGGTGCTGAAGGATTTCGCCGTGTACGGCACGGCCGAGCGTGTCGTGGACCGGCTCGAGGAGCTGCGCGCGGCCATCGGCTTCACGAAGCTCGCCGTCTGGATGAACGTCGGCTCGCTCGTGCCCCACGAGCGCGTGCTCGCCTCGATGCAGCGCTTCGCGGAGCACGTGGCCCCGCGGCTCGGCTAGCTCCGGCCCCGCGCGGGGCCGCCAGTTCCGCTCACGCGATTCCGCTCACACGAACGAGGGGTCGATCTTCAC
>QHSM01000167.1 GCA_003221595.1 Candidatus Rokuibacteriota bacterium
CGGCCGTCGCGTCTCTGAACGAGGCGCCCGGGGCCGTCAGCGTCATGGTCGATGCGGCCCGGCGGTACGGGAGGGAGCTGACGCTGATCGCACTCGGCCCCCTGACGAACGTGGCGCTGGCGCTCAAGGAGGACGCGTCGGCGATCGGGCGGGTCGGACGTGTCGTCGCCATGGGGGGTGCGGTCGACGTGCCGGGCAACGTGACCCCGACGGCCGAGTTCAACATGAACGTCGATCCCGAAGCGGCGCACCGGGTCCTCGCCGCCGGGCTCCCGCTCGACATCGTTCCCCTTGACGCGACGCGCCAGGCGGTGCTGCCGCGGGCGGGCATGCGCGCCACCCTGGGGCGGACGCCGGGGCCGGTCGCGGCACGGATCCAGGCGTTCAGCGAGCGCGGCTTCCGGATTTCCCACGCCGACGGAGAGGCGGGCATGGCGCTTCACGATCCGCTGGCCGTCGCGGTCGCCGTCGATCCTTCGCTGGTGAAGTGGGAGGCGGTGCGCCTGGCCGTCGGCCCCGACGGCGAGACGCAGCGGGCGGGCGGCGCGCCGAACTGCCGGATCGCGAAGGCCGTCGATCGCGAGCGCTTCATTCGCCTGTTCCTCGATCGCCTGTGTCCGCCCACGATAGAGCGCGGCGCGTCCTCGTAGTCGGCTCGGCGAACGTCGACTTCACGGTCGCCGTGCCGCGCCTGCCCGCCGTCGGCGAGACGGTGACCGGCGGCACGCTCCTCGTCAACCACGGCGGAAAGGGCGCCAACCAGGCCGTGGCGGCTCGCCGTCTGGGCGCGGAGGTGCGCTTCATCGCGTGTGTCGGCGACGATAGCTCCGGGCGGGACATCCGCGCCGCGCTGGCGGCCGAGGGCATCGGCGTCGAGGGCGTCGGCGTGACGCGCGAGGCCGCCACCGGCACGGCGCTCATCGTGGTCGACCAGGCGGGGCGCAACCAGATCGCGGTGGCGCCCGGGGCGAACTGGCGTCTCTCGCTCGAGCACGTCCGGGCTCGCGCCGACGACTTCGCGTGGGCGCAGGTGGTCGTCTGCCAGCTCGAGACATCGCTCGAGACTCTCGCGTGGACGCTCGAGGAGGCGCGACGGCGCGGTGTCGTCACCGTGCTCAATCCGGCCCCGGTCCGCGACGGCCTTCCCGACATCTGGCGGCTCGTGGACTACCTGACGCCGAACGAGGGCGAGGCTGGGCGGCTCACCGGCACGGACGTGCGCGATCTTCGGACCGCGGCCGCCGCGGCGCACGCGCTCCGCACGCGCGGTGTCGGCACGGCGATCGTGACGCTCGGGGCCGAGGGCGCGATGGCCGGCACGGCGCAGGGAGAGATTCACGCTCGGGCCCTGCCGGTGTCCGTGGTCGACACGACGGCCGCCGGCGATGCCTTTAACGGAGCGCTGGCGGCGACGGTTGGCGGCGGCGATACACTCGAGAGCGCGCTGCGGTTCGCCAACGCGGCGGCCGGCCTCGCGTGCACCCGCCGCGGCGCCCAGCCGTCCTTGCCGACCCGCGCCGAGGTCGATCGGCTGCTGGGAGCCCAGGGAAGAGGAGGATGACCGTGACCCGCCGGCTCGCCGCAACGTCTACTGGACCCGCAAGTAACGCGCGCGCCTAGGGGAGGCGCGCGCGGAAGGCGCGGATGCGATCGAGCGCGGCCTCGACGCGGGCGGGGTCGAGTGTGCCGTTCGCGAGGGCGTCGCGGATCGCATCGAGCGTCACCCGGGCTGCGGAGCGGCCGTCGGGCAGCCGATCGTCGACGATGAGCAGCATGTCCACTCCCGCGTCGATCGCGAGCACCGCCGCCTCGCCGAGCCCGTACTGCTGCTCGATGGCCGCCATGCGAAGGTCGTCGCTGACGACCGGACCCGTGAAGCCGAGCTCGCCGCGCAGGAGGCCGCTGATGGTCGCGCGCGACAGCGTCGCCGGCCGCCGATCGTCGAGCCGGCGATTGAAGACGTGCGCGGTCATCACGCTGTCGGCCAGGCCCGCGTCGATGAGCGTGCGATAGGGCAAGAGCTCGACCTCGGGCGCCGCGGTGTCGGTGACGTCGGTGAAGCCCCGATGGGAATCGCCGTAGCTCGATCCGTGACCGGGGAAGTGCTTCAGGGCGGTCAGGACGCCCTCGGCGCGCATGCCGAGGACGAAGGCGCGGGCGTGCTCGGCGACGAGCGCGGGATTGGCGCTGAAGCTCCGCGCCGTGCCGACGATCACCGGGTTCGCCGGGTTGTAGCCGACGTCGACGACCGGCGCCAGGTCCCAGTTGATCCCGGCCGCCCGCAGCAGCCTCCCGATCCGCCGCGCCTCGAGCTCGGTCAGAACGAAGTCGTTCGCCTCGCCGAGCTCCTGAGCCGAGAGCGTGCCCGGCCAGCCGGCGCCGGGCGCGAGACGCATCACGCTGCCGCCCTCGGCGTCGACCGCGACGAGGAGCTTGCGGCCCGTGCAGGCCTCCGCTCGCTCCAGCAGCGCCGCCGTGAGCCGGGCGAGCTGCGCGGGGTCCACGATGTTCCGCGCGAACAGCACCGTGCCGCCGACGCGCACGCCGCAGAGGAGGGCGTCGAGGTCGGCCGCTCCACCGTCGGTGCCCTGAACCCCCACCAGAAGGAGCGAGCCCAGCTCGGGCTCGAGGGCCGCCAGGCGAGCGGAATCGGGAGCGATCGCGGTCCGGCAGCCGGCGGTCAGGACGACGACGAGGAGGCTAGCGGCGACGAGCCGCGGCAACCAGCTTCTCCACCCTCGCGCGATCGACGGGCTGCCGCACGTCGCCGTCGCGCTTCACCGACGTGCCCACGATGAGCCCGTCGGCGACGGACAGGAGCTCGGCGGCGGTCTCCGCGGTGACGCCGCTGCCGATCAGGAGCGGTACGTCGGGGACGGCGCTCCGCACCCGCTTGACCTCGCCGAGCGGCGTCGCCTGGCCCGTCGCCGGACCCGAGACGACGAGCGCATCGGCGAGACCCCGGTGCACGAGATCGCGCGCGGTCTGCTCGGTCTCGACGGGGGCGAGGGGGACGGCGTGCTTGCCGCCGACGTCGGCGAGAATCGCGACGTCGACACCCAGGAGCCGGCGGTCGCGCAGCGTGCCGTACGCGTCGGACTGGACGATGCCCTGGTCGGCGAGAACCGCGCCCGCGTGGACGTTGACGCGGATGAACTCGGCGCCGACGGCGGCGGCGACGGCCAGGGCCGCCCGCGCGTCGTTCTTCAAGACGTTCAGGCCCAGGAGGGCCCGCGGAAACGCCGTGCGCACTTCGGCGGCGACGACGCTCATGGCCGCCACGGTGGCGGGCTCGACGCGGCCCGGCGTGAAGGGCGCGTCACCGAAGTTCTCGACCAGGAGGGCGTCCACGCCGCCCTCGATCAGCGCGCGGGCGTCGGCCAGCGCCGAGGCGAGCACGTCGCGCATCGAGCCGGCCCATCGCGGACTGCCGGGGAGGGGTACCAGGTGAACCATTCCGATGACCGTGCGCTCGAACCGCATCAGCGGTAGCCTAGCACGACGCCATGAAGATCGAGCTTCGCGAGGCGCGCGCGCACGAGTTCCCCGTCCTGGAGCGCCTCATGCAGCTCTACCTCTACGACTTCGCCGCCATCGACGACTGGCCCATCGCCGACGACGGCCGGTACGGCAACGCAAGGACGATCGAGAACTTCTGGAAGGACCCGCAGATGACGTCGTTCTTCGTGCGCGTCGACGGCGTCCTCGCCGGCTTCGTGCTGGTCCGCGACGCCGCCCACTTCGCGGGCGAGGGTACCCGGGACATCAGCGAGTTCTTCATCGTGCGCCGCCACCGGCGCCGGGGCGTCGGGACCGAAGTCGCGCGCCGCGTGTTCGACCGCTACCCGGGCAAGTGGGAGGTCACCCAGCTCACGCGCAACGTCGACGCGCAGGCGTTCTGGCGACGGGTGATCGGAGCGTACACCGGCGACCGCTACGAAGAGCGCCCGCGTCCCGACGGTCGGGGTGTCATGCAGCGCTTCGACAACGGACGCCGCTGAACTTCACCGGCGGCGCCGCGCTACCGCGGGAACGGAATCGGCGATGGCGAGATGGGGAACGGCGGCGGGGCCGGGGTCGGCGCCGGGCGAGGCCCCGGGGTCGGCGTGAAGGCCGGGGCGCGCGGCGCCCGGTCCACCGCCTCGTCGAGCTCGGGCGTCGACCGCCGCATCTCGTTGGTAATCTTCGCGGCGTCGAGGGCGGTGCCGATGACGCGCGGGGTGATCAGAAGCAGAAGCTCGGTCTTGTCCACCTTCCGCCCGGTGAACCGGAACAACCAGCCGAAGATCGGGATGTCCTTGAGGAGCGGGATTCCCCGGTTGTCGAGGGTGATCGTGTCCTGGATGAGCCCGCCCAGCACGAGCGTCATGTTGTTCAGGAGCACCACGTTGGTCTCGGCTTCCCGCTTGATGAACGAGGGCGAGTTCGTCGGCTGGACGTTCGGTCCGATGCTGTTGACTTCCTGCTTGACGTCGAGGGCCACCGTGCCGCGCTCACCGATGCGGGGCGTCACCGTGAGGATCACGCCGGCGTCGCGGTACTCGACCGTCTGGTTGAGGCCGGCCGTGGTGGTCGTCGTGGTCGTGCTCGTGGTGGCGGCGGCCACCTGTCCCGTGGTCTGGCTGGTGACGATGGGCACCGAGGTCGA
>QHSM01000168.1 GCA_003221595.1 Candidatus Rokuibacteriota bacterium
CGGGGAGCTGGGCGCGATCGTCTCGCCGGTCGTCCGGCGCCGGCTCTGGGGACGATGGCAGCTCGTGATTGCCGTCCCGTTCGACGACCTCGACTCGGTCAGCCGCGTGGTCCGGGCGGCGTACCGGGGCTTCGACGCGCCCGAGCGAGCGATGCCGGGCCGATTCGAGATCCTGCTGAGCCCGCAGGAGAAATTCGTTCCGCGCCGGGAGCGCCCCGCCGTCGCCGCGGCGCGCGGATCCCGAGGGGAGTCGGTGTCATGGACATGAATCTGTACTTCGCCGAGTGGTTGGTTCGCGAGCGTCTGGCCGAAGCCCGCGCGGCGGCCGCGAGGAGCGCGCTGGTCGGCGCGGCCGTGCCGGCGCGGCGACCGGTGCGCATTCGGCTCGGGCTGGCACTGGTGAGGCTCGGCCGGCGGCTTCAGGGTAGCCGGCCGCGCGGCGCGGACACGCTGGCGGCGGAACGCTCGTAGTCGAGCGACGCGACGGGGGAGGCGCGAAACTCCCCCGTCGGTCAGCGTCGCGCGAAGCCGTTCGCTCGGTCGCTCGCTCGCGCCGCCGTCGCGCGCTTCCTCGGCGGCCCGTAGCCGCCGCCCCCCGACGACTCGACCACGAACACGTCGCCCCGGCGCACGGGAATCCCGACTTCCTTGGTCTTGAGTACGCGCATCGGGCGCCCGCGCGACTGGAGCCGGTAGCGGTGGGGCAGGCCGTCCTTGCCGCCGAGAAGCCCGTACGGCGCGTGACGGATGCCGTCGCCGGCGGTGTTGGCGACCGCCGGTTCTTCGATGTCCATCCGCAGGCGGAGCACGGCGCCGACACCGCCGCGATGCATCCCGTCGCCCGCCGAATCGGGCCGGAACTCGTGGCGCTCGAACGTCAGGGGAAAGCGCGCCTCGGCGACCTCGACGCTGCCGAACTTGATGCCGCCGGCCGCCTGCCCCTCGCCGGCGGTCTCCCATCCGTCGCCGACGGCCGTCGCGCCGCCGCCGGGGCGGGCGTGGAACATGTGCCAGATGAACGGCTTTCGCGTGCGGGGATTCACACCCTTGATCGCGATGCGGAAGCGCCGCCCCCAGCCCGCCATGACGCGCTCCGGGCACGCCGGCGCCAGCGCGCGGATGATCGCCTCGGCGATCTCCTGCGCGCAGTGATTCGTCGCGAGCGTGACGGGCGCCGGCGGGTAGGGCCAGACGATGGTCCCCTGCTGGGCGATGACCTTGACCGGCCGGAAGGTCCCGGAATTCTTCGGCGTCCTCGGATCGATGAGGTAGGCGAAGGCCATGTGCACCGCCGACATCGTGTTCGGAAACGACGAATTGACGAATCCGGTGACCTGCCGATGGGAGTCGCTCAGATCGATCGTGAGCCCGTCGCCTCGCTTGGTGACGGTCGCGCGGATCCAGATGTCCCTGAACTCGTGGCCGTCGTCGTCCAGGATCGTCTCGCCGTGGTACACGCCGTCGCGCCAGGTCCGGACGCAGCTTCGCGCCTGCAGCTCGGCGCCGTCCAGGATCTCGTCGATCGCCGCCAGGACCGTCGCGGCGCCGTATTCGCGGACGAGCGCCAGCAAGCGTCGCTCGCCGACGCGCGCCGAGCCGATCATCGCCCGGAGGTCGCCCATGAAGTCGTGCGGGTGACGCACGTTCGTCGTGATCATCTTCAAGATATCGTCGCGCAGCTCTCCCGCCTCGTAGAGCTTGAGCGGGGTGATCCGAAGCCCTTCCTGCCAGATCTCGGTCGCGCCCGGGTTGTAGGCGCCGTGAGTCGAGCCGCCGATATCGCTCTGATGGGCGCGGTTGACGGACCAGAACGCGACCTCGTCGCCCACGAACACCGGCACGAACGCGGTCAGGTCCGGCAGATGGTTGTTGCCGTGGTACGGGTCGTTCAGGAGGTAGACGTCGCCCGGCCGGATTCGACCCTTGAAGGCGTCGCGCACCGCCTCGACCGCCCACGGTATCGCGCCGACGTGGATCGGCACGTGCTCGGCCTGCGCGAGCAGGCGCGCCTGCGCGTCGCAGAGCGCGGTGGAGAAGTCGCGGCTCGAGTTCAGGATCTGGGAATATGCCGTTCGCAGCATCGCCTCGCCCATCTCCTGGACGATGGCCTCGAGGCGATGGGTCAGCACGGACACCGTGACTGGATCGCTCATGGCTTCAAGATCTACGCGATTCGCCGGGTCGCGGTCAACAGGGCCCTGGGCGGCCGGGCGGACACCCGGCCCGGCGGGTCGGCGCCGGCCTAGCGGGCGGCCGAGCGGGACGAGACGGCGAGGGAGACCAGGTGCTCGAGATGCTGCAGGTCGAACGGCTTGGGGATGTACGCGAAGATGCCGCTGGAGAGCGCGTCGGCGGCGGTCCGCGCGTCGTCGTTGCCCGTCAGCATGAGGACCGGGGTCTGCACGTTCAGGCGGCGCATTTCCTCGAGCAGCTGGAGGCCGCTCATCCGCGGCATGTACATGTCGAGCAGGATCAGGTCGTACCGCTGGCGCTTCAAGGCCGCGAGCGCGTCGATCCCGTCCGCGGCGGTCTCGACCGTGTAGGCGTGGTCGTGCTTAAACACGCCAAGCGCGTCCTTCAGCATCCGCGCGATGGCCGTCTCGTCGTCGACGACGAGGACGCTCTTGGTCGCGCGCGCGGTCTTCGTGGCGATCGGGGTCATTTCAGGAGACCTCCAACGACGTTTCGTCCCTGCCGCTTCGCCTCGTAGAGCGCATGGTCGGCGCTCTTGATCAGGTCGGCGACGCTGCCGGGGTCATCGGGAAAGCCGGCCACGCCGAAGCTCGCGGTCAGCGGGCCGTATGGGAAGGGGTAGCGCTCGATGATCGCGCGCATCCGTTCGGCGTACACGAGCGCCGCCGCCTTGGTGGTGCTCGGCAAGAGGGCGATGAACTCGTCGCCGCCGTACCGCGCGACGACCGAGTCGCGCCGCGACTGGCTGGCCAGGAGCTGGACGACCTGCTTGAGGACGTCGTCGCCCGCGTCGTGGCCCCACTGGTCGTTGATGGCCTTGAATCCGTCGAGGTCGAGCAGGATGATCGACAGCGGCTGCTGATAGCGAGAGGCGCGGGTCACCTCTTCGTAGAGCCGCAGCATCAGGTAGCGCCGGTTGTAGCCGTCGGTGAGCGGGTCCTTGAACGACAGCTCCTCGAGCCGGGCGCTCCGGACGGCGATGGCCGCGTACGCGGCGAACGCCCGCGCCACGTCCTCGAGTCGCGGATGAAACGGCACGACTTGCCCCTCGGGATCGGTGGCGTTGATCAGCTGGAGCACGCCCTGGATCCGCCGCGAGGCGTCCCGCAGCGGGACGGCCAGGACCGAGTGCGTCCGGTAGCCGGTGGCCAGATCGACCCGCCAGTTGAACGCGTACGGCACGTCGCGCGGAATGTCGTAGGCCTCCGGCACGTTGAGGATCTCGCCGGAATTGGCCACGTACCCGGCGAGGCTCGGGACGTCGAGCGGCAGGCGCTCGACCTCCAGCCGCTGCTGCACGTCGTGCTGGCCCAGCCGGCGGGCCGTGATCGCGTTCTGAACCACGGCGAATCGGAGCGAGGCGCCCTCGCGGATGAAGAGCGTCGCGGCCTCGGCCCCGGTGAATCGGCGCGCCTGCGTCACGATCCGCTCGAGAACGGAGGGAAGCTCGCCGTCGCTACCGATCGCGATGCTCAGCTGCAGCAGTTCCTCGAGCATCTGCGCGCTCCGCTCCGCGGTGGCCGCGCCGAGAACCTCGAGGAAGCTGCCGACTCCCGGACTCGTGGTCGGGATGTCCATGGCGCGTAAGGAGTAGCACGCCCGGTGCCAGGGGTCGAAATGACGGGAACATGCTGAAATTCCGGTAAAACCGGCCACGACGAAGGCTCGCGATCGGGGAAGTTTTTGGCCAGTTTCTGGCCAGGCTTCGGCGACTTCGGTGCCAGTCCAAGCGAGCCGCCCGCGCCTCGCTTACGTGGCCGGGCGCGCCCCGCCGTACGCCTCGCTCGGGCCGTAGCGGCTGTCCTCGAAGAGCAGCCTGGCGCGCGCACCGACGACGCGTCCCCAGTTCGCCAGGGCGGTCTCGGTGTACTCGCCGTCGGGCCTGGGCTCGTCGTCGAAGTTGTCGTAGGTGTCGACACCGCGCATGAGCATCGCCGGCTGCCGCACCTTCGCCGGCTTCGCCCAGGTCGGCAGCATCTCGACCAGCAGGAGGAACCGCCGGTCGGGCCCGTGGTTGGTCGCCGAGCCGTGGACGAGCGAGTTGTCGAACATCGCCATCTCTCCAGGACGCAGCTCGAAGTCGACGGCGGCCGACTCGTCGAACGGCTCGGTGATGTACTGGCCGCGCGCGAGGATGCTCCGCGGGTCGTCGGTCTCCTCGTGGCGCAGGATCCCCCACTTGTGCGAGCCCGGGATTCCGCGCAGGCACCCCTGCCGGCTGCCGCACTCAGAGAGCGCCAGGGCGCCGAGGACCACCGGGACGGCCGAGCCGTAGTACGAGTCCTGGTGCCA
>QHSM01000169.1 GCA_003221595.1 Candidatus Rokuibacteriota bacterium
CTTCTCGGCGTTCCGAGTGTTCGGGATGAGCGCGATCACCGCCGTCACCGCCCAGAACTCGGTCGGCGTCCAGGGCGTCTTCAACCTGCCGCCCGAGTTCGTCGCCCGGCAGATCGACTCGGTCCTCTCGGATTTCGGCGCCGACGCCGTGAAGATCGGCATGCTCTCGACGGCGCCGATCATCGGCGTGGTCGCCGACCGGCTGCGAGCGTTCGCCGGAGACGGGAGCCGGGTCGCGCCCATGCGAATCGTGCTCGACCCCGTGATGATCGCCAAGTCGGGCGACGCGCTCCTGCAGCCCGACGCCCGCACGGCGCTCATCAAGGAGCTGCTGCCGCTGGCGCTGATCGTCACGCCGAACCTGCACGAGGCCGAGGCGCTGGCCGGCATGCCGGTCGCGAACGAGCAGGACATGGAACAGGCGGCGCGGCGGATCCTGGCGCTCGGGCCCCAGCACGTTCTGGTGAAGGGCGGCCACCTGCGCGATGCGGCCACGGACATTCTCTGGAACGGGCGCGACCTCACGCGGTTCACCGCCCCGCGGCTGGCGTCGACCAGCACGCACGGGACGGGCTGCACCTACGCCTCCGCGATCGCCGCCGGCCTGGCCCGCGGCCACGCGCTCCGCGACGCCATCAGCGAGGCGAAGGCCTACGTGACCGCCGCGATCCGCGAAGGATTCCAGGCCGGCCGCGGCGTCGGGGCGCTCCGGCACTTCGTGGCGAGCTGGTAGAGACGTGGCGAGATCCGTCGACGACAGGATGTCGTTCCTGGAGCACCTGGGCGAGCTCCGCGTCCGGATCGTGCGGGCCCTCATCGCGCTCCTCATCGGCACCGTGATCGGGCTGCCGTTCAGCCAGCAGATCGTGGACTGGCTGGCGAAGCCGGTGACGCGGCTGCACTACGAGCTCGTCTTCACGGCGCCGGCCGAGGCGTTCTGGGTGCAGATGAAGGTGGGGCTGATCGTCGGCGTCTTCGTCGCCGCGCCCGCCATCCTCTGGCAGGTCTGGGCGTTCATCGCGCCGGGGCTCCACACGCACGAAAAGAAGTACGCGGCGCCGTTCGTCATCATCGGCTCGCTGCTCTTCCTCGGGGGCGGCGCCTTCTCCCTGTTCGTGGTGACGCCCTACGCCATCCAGTTCCTCTTGAGCTACGCGCGGCCGGGCCTCAAGCCGATGATCACGCTGCAGAACCACATCGACTTCCTGCTGAAGTTCACGCTCGCGTTCGGCGCCGTCTTCGAGCTGCCGCTGGCCCTCACCATCCTCGCGCGCGTCGGCGTCGTGAACGCGAAGATGCTCGCGCGGAACCGGAAATACGCGATCCTCGGCGCGTTCATCGCCGGCGCGGTCCTCACGCCCACGCCCGACGCCTTCAACCAGGCGCTGATGGCCGGGCCCCTGATCCTCCTCTACGAAGTCGGGATCATCTGCGCGCGCATCTTCGGGCGAAAGCCCGCGGCCGCGCCGGCCCCGGCGACGGCCGAATCGGTCTAGATGGACTTCGCCTCGCTCGGCCTCCCGGAACCCGTCATGCAGGGGATCCGTGAGGCCGGTTTCGTGACGGCGACACCGATCCAGGAGGCGGCCCTGCCGCTGGCGCTGCGCGGCAAGGACGTGGCGGGCCAGTCCCAGACGGGCACCGGGAAGACCGCGGCGTTCCTGATCGCGGCCTTCACCAAGATGCTGCGCACGCCCATGCCGCCACCGCCGCCCGGGGCGGGCGCGCCGCGCATGCTGGTGATCGCCCCGACGCGCGAGCTGGTCGTGCAGATCGAGTCCGACGCGCGGCTCCTGGGACGGTTCACGCCGTTCCGGACCCTCGCGGTCTACGGCGGCATCGACTACGCGAAGCAGCGCGACGACCTGGCGGCGGGCTGCGACCTCCTGGTGGGCACGCCCGGCCGCCTCATCGACTACCTGAAGCAGCGCGTCTGGACGCCCCGGCGCGTCGAGATCCTCGTCATCGACGAGGCCGACCGCATGTTCGACATGGGCTTCATCGCCGACCTCAGGTTCATCCTCCGGCGCCTGCCGCCCCACGAGAAGCGCCAGTCCTATCTGTTCTCCGCGACCCTCTCCTTCCGGGTGCTCGAGCTGACCTGGGAGTTCATGAACAACCCGACGCAGATCACGATCATGCCGCAGCAGAAGACGGCCGAGCGCGTCGAGCAGTCGCTCTTCCACGTCGGCCGCGACGAGAAGTTCCCGCTGCTGCTGGGGCTCCTGCGCCGCGAGGGCGGCGACCGGATCCTGATCTTCTCGAACACGCGCGAGGAAGCGCGCCGGCTCGAGGATCGCCTGATGCGCAACGGCTGGGACACGCGCGCCCTCACCGGCGACGTGGACCAGAAGCGGCGGCTCAAGATCCTGAACGACTTCAAGGAGGGGCGCCTGCCCATCCTGGTCGCGACCGACGTCGCCTCGCGCGGGCTCCACATCGAGGCGGTGACCCACGTCGTCAACTGGGACCTGCCCCAGGACGCCGAGGACTACGTGCACCGGATCGGCCGGACCGCGCGCGCCGGCGCCGGCGGCAAGGCGATCGGCCTCGTGGACGAGGCGAGCGCCCTGGCGCTCGAGGCGATCGAGAAGTTCATCGGCCAGAAGATCCCGGTCGAGTGGGCGGACGACGACCTGTTCATGCAGGAGATCAAGCCGACCGCGGAGGAGCGCCGCCGCTACTCCGAGGAGCGCCGCGCGCGTCTCGCGGCCCGCGACCGCTTCGGCGGCCGCGGCGGTGATCGCCGCGACCGCGGCCGCCCGCACGGCCGCCCCCACGGCGATCCGGGCCGCCCGGCGCCGGCGTTACCGCCCCCGCCCCCGGCCGCAGAAGGCGCCCCTGGTCCGCGGCGTCGCCGCCCTCGTCGCCGCGGGCGTGGCGGCGGTCCGAGACCCGAAGGCTCGCCCCCGCCCTCGCCGTAACCCGCCGCGACGGTCGCCGACTCGTCCGTCGCCGAGTGCTGTGCCGGGAAAAGCTAGAACGCCGAGCGCGCGCGAGCGTACGCGGGCTGGTCGGAGCGAGTAACGTCCGGGTTGACGCCGCGCCGAAGGGCGGTGTGGTAGACGAAGAGCTGGAGCGGCACGACGGTGAGAATCGGCGAGAGGAGCTCGTCGACGTCGGGGATGGCGATCGTCTCCGTCGCGAGGGCCGCGATCTCGCGATCGTCCTCGCGCACGAGCGCGACGAGCGGCGCGCCGATTTCTTTCGCAACGCGAGCGGCGGCCAGACATCGCTCGTGTGACGGCCCGGGCGGCGCGATCAGGAAGACCACGTCCTCGCGCTCGAGCGCGGCCCATGCTCCGTGCAGGAACTGCTCGCAGTTGAAGCCGGCCGCCGGCGCGTGGCTGGCCTCGTTCATCTTCAGCGCAGCCTCCCAGGCCGTCGCGGTGTTCGGCCCGCCGCCGACGAACCAGGAGCAGCGGGCGCCGCCGTATCGCGCGGCCAGCGCCTCCCACGACTCCTGGCCGAGCAGCGAAGCGAGCAGGTCGGGGATCGCGTCGAGGTCCCGCGCCGCGCCGCTCTGGCCGCCCGCGGCGGCGGCGAGCGCGGCCAGGAGGGCGAGCGCCGTGGTGTAGCTGACCGTGTGGGCGCCCGAGATTTCCTGATCGACCGTGCGAAGCGTCCAGTCCGCGGCGGCGCCGTCGGTCCCCTTGCCGGTGATCGCCACGCCGGCTCCGCCGTTCGCCCGGGCGCGCGCGAGCGCCGCGAGCGTGTGGTGGTTGGTGCCGCGGTGGCTCACGCCGATCACGCCCGTACGCGCGTCCTCGTCGGGCCAGTAGCTGGCCAGCTCGAAGGCGTGGAAGGCGCGCGCGCGCCGGCCGAGCCCGCCGATGCGGGCAAAGAGGAGCTCGCCGACGAGCGCCGCGTGCCAGGACGTGCCGACGCCGGTGAGGAGCACCTGATCGAGCGCGCGCAGGCGGGCGGCCGCGGCCGCGATCGCGTCGCCCTGACCGCGCCCGACGAGCCGGAGCGCGCCCGGCTGGGCGTAGATCGCGTCGTGCATGTGGTAGGGATGACCCGCCCGCGGCGCCCCCGCCTGCTCGGCCACGACGGTGATCCTCCGCTAGCTCGTCGAGGGGAAGGCGGGCGCGCGCTTCTCGCGGATCGCCTTCACGCCCTCCCGCACGTCGGGGTACGTGAAGGACAGCATCTCGAGGGCCAGCGACTGGTCGAAGATGGGACCGGCCTGGCGCAGCCAGTTGTTGAGCGCGCGCTTGGTCCAGCGGATCGAGTGCTGGCTGCCCCGGGCGAGCCGGTCGGCGACGTCGAAGGCCCTGGCCATGACCTGATCGGCGGGCACGCTCAGGCTCACGAGGCCGATGCGCTCGGCTTCCTTGCCGTCGATGAAATCCGCGGTGAGCAGGTAGTACTTCGCCTTGGCCATGCCGCAGAGGAGCGGCCACAGGATCGCGGCATGATCGCCCGCCACCACGCCGAGACGCGTGTGGCCGTCGGTGAACCGGGCGTTCTCCGCGATGATGCTGACGTCGGCCAGGAGCGCGACGACGAGCCCCGCGCCCACCGCGACGCCGTTGATCGCCGAGACGACCGGCTTGTCGAGATTGATCATGTTGTAGACGATGTCGGAGAACGCCTTGCCGGCGCCGGTCACGACGACCACGCGCGTCTTCGGATCGGCGTCCACGGTGAGCCAGACCTGGCCGAATTCCCAGTGCAGGCGGGCGTTGGCCGCGTTCAGCACCTCGGGGCGGTTGATGGTGACGAGCAGCACCCCGTTCGGCTTCGGCTCGAACGTGAGGTGGCGGTAGTCGGAGTAGTCCATGACCTTCTCCTCAGGACGGCTCGGGGCCGATACCGCCGCCGGTCCACGAGAACGAGCGCTCGGCCAGGTCCGCCGGGAGCGGCGCGCCGGGCGCGTCGGCGGCGATGCGGGCGTACGCCAGCACGGCTTCGAAAAGATCGGACGTGTTGATCCGCCGGAGCCAGAGCGGCCGGCCGTGGAGGTAGAGGAACACCACGTTCGCCTCGCTGCACGGTCCGAGGCACTCGGAGAACGCCAGGCGCACGCGCCCCTGGAGACCGGCCGCGTCGAACGCGCGCCGCAGAGCCGGCCGCACGAAGCGGGCCGCACCGTTGTTGGCGTGGCCGCAGCAGCAGCCGAAGCACGCGAACATCAGCCCGGGGTCAGCCATGCACGGCCATGGTACTCGACCTTCGGGCTCGAGCCAGGAGGAGAAGCCCGGTGATCGCGAGCGCCGCCGTCCAGAAGGCCGGCAGGAACCCGGCGTGGCGCATGCCCAGGACACCGGAGAGGAACGGGCCGAGGAAGATTCCGGCGTCCACGCAGACGCGGTAAAGCCCCGTCCGCCACGCGATGTGCTCGGACGCGGTCTCCTGGCGCAGCACGCCGAGGGGCAGCATCCAGCCCGCCATCGAAAGACCGAAGAGCGCGCAGCCCACGACGACGACGGGGAGCGAGCCGAAGCCCACGAGCGCGTTCGCCGCCGCCATCACCAGCAAGATCAGCGGCAGCACGCGCGCGGCGCCCCGCCGATCGGCGAGGAACCCGACCGGGAGCAGCGCGGCGATGTCGAAGAGCTGCTGCACCATCAGCAGGCGCGCGACTCCGGTGCGCTCGAGTCCGAACTCGCGGCTGGCGCGCAGCGGAATCAGGAACTGCTCCATCGTCGAGTACGCGAGCGCGACCAGCCCGCCGGCGGCGAAGACGAGCGGCACCAGCGACGAGCCTCCGCGCGCCGCTTCGTGATGGGGAGCCGGCGCGAAGAGCGGCTGCGGCCCGTCGTGCGCGGGCAGCGCCGACAGCAGCTTCGGAATGACCAGGACGCCGATGAGCTGGGGCGCGCACGTGAGCAGGAGCGCCGTGTTCCAGGAAAGGCGCGACGGCAGGGCGCCGATCATGATGACGCCGCCGAGCATGCCGATCATCGCCGAGAGCTCGTAGGCGTTCAGGGCCGAGGCGAGGCTCTTCCCGGACTGGAAGCGGAGGATCGCGGTCAGCCCGGCCATCATGCTGAGCGCCTGGCCGAGGCCCATGAGCAGCCGGCCCAGCACGAGGATCGGAAATCCGCCGCCGCTCGTGAGGCACAGCGAGCCGATCGCCAGCACGAGCGGCCCGAGCCAGAGCGCGCGGCGCAGATGGTGGGTCAGGAAGAGTCCCAGGGGGACGTCCGCGATCATCCGGGCGAAGCCGAACGCCCCGGCCACGAGGCCGAGCTGCCAGTCGGCCAGGGCCGCGCCGCGCGCCATGTCGGGCAGGACGGCCGGGAAGGCGCCCCCGGAGAAGATGTTGGAGAAGGTCATCACGCAGAGCAGAGCGGTCAGGGACGTCACGAGGCCTTTTATGGTAAACGAAAGGCCATTAGCCCTGGGGACAAGCACGTGCTTCTCTTCACGCTCGCCGTTGCTCCCGGGTCGCAGTTCGGGCCCGTCAGTCACCCCTTTCCCATGCGTACGCCGCATTCACGGTCGACTCGAATGTCGCGCCATACTTGAGCAGCAGCGTCTTGGTCTCGGCATCCAGTTCTTT
>QHSM01000170.1 GCA_003221595.1 Candidatus Rokuibacteriota bacterium
ACCGCGGCGGAGTTCGGCGAGGTGTGCGCGTTCGTCTGCAGCGCCCAGGCCGGGTACATCACCGGGCAGAACTTCGTGCTCGACGGCGGCGCGTACCCGGGGACGCTGTAGCCGACCGAACGTTCGCCGGCGGCGGCCGTACCCGCTAAAGGTGAACCCTTGCACGGCCCGGTCGGTTAGTGTAAGTAGGGTCAATTCTCTTACCGCTTATCCCGGTGCCCGCGCCGCCGGCACGCGCCCGCGGCCCGCACCGCAAGGAGGATCATTGAAATGACTGAACGGTGGCACGACGAAGCCTGGGCGAAGGATATGTGGTGGAGCGGCAAGACGACGCGGCGCAAGTTCCTCGCGCTCTCGTCGGCGGCGGCCGGCGCAATGGGCGCGACGATCCTGGTCCCGGCGCCCTGGCGCGAGGCCTTCGGCCAGGCCAAGCCGTACAAGGTCGGCGTCCTCCAGCCACTCTCCGGCACGGGCGCGGCCGGCGGGAAGACCGCCCTGGTCGGCACCCAGATGGCCGTCGAGCGGATCAACCACAGCGGCGGCGTGAACGGACGGCCGATCGAGATCGTGGTCGCCGACTACGAGTCGAAGCCCGACGTCGGCCGCCGCAAGGCCGAGAAGATGGTGCTGGAGGACAAGGTCGACGTCGCCGAGGGGGGCTACCTCTCGAACGTCTGCCTGGCGTGCATGCCGGTCTTCGAGGAGCACAAGACCGTCTGGATGATCGGCGTCTGCCTGGACACCACGATCACCACGTCCAAGTGCAGCCGCTACGTCTTCCGGCCCTTCGACTACGCGCCGGCGCAGGCCGTCGCGATCTCGCCGTATCTCGTCAACAAGATGGGCAAGAAGTGGCACATCGCGTTCCTCGACTACGCGTGGGGTCAGTCGACGCGTGACGCGTACATCGAGCAGATCAAGAAGAACGGCGGCGAGGTCGTCGGCACCACCGGCATCCCGCTCGGCACCGCCGACATGGCGCCGTTCGTCTCGAAGATCAGCGGCTCCTTCGACGGCCTCTTCGGCATCTTCTTCGGCCCCAACGCCGTCAGCTTCACGAGCGCGATCTACGAGGATCAATCGCTACATCCCGGTGATGGACCCGCCGCTGAACACGCCGTACCACAAGAAGTTCTTCGACCAGGCCGTCGCGGCCCTCAAGCAGATCGATCCGTCCGGCCCGCTGCCGGACCGCTACGTGCAGTCCAACTTCGAGGCGATGAACTTCCTCAAGCTGGGGATGCAGAAGTCCAGGTTCCGGGGCCGTGAGGACACGATGAACCTGATCGAAGCCCTGGAGGGCCTGGAGGTCAAGGAGAGCGACGACTTCCCGCAGGGCGACAAGTCGCTCCGGAAGGAAGACCATCAGGCTTTCCTTCGCGAGTTCATCTTCACAGTCCAGAACAACAAGCACAAGCTCCTGGAAACGATCCCGAGGGAAAAGACGATCGTCCCGCCGGCGTGCAAGTTCGCGTGACGACACCGGGGGCTCCCCCCTCGCCCCCTCGATTCCCGAGCGTTCGGAGCGCCCCGGAGACCCCGGGGCGCTCCTCTGTAGTCCTGCGCGCGTGTCCACGCTGACCAGCGCCTCGCCGATCCTCAGCACCGAGGCGCTGACGGTCCGCTTCGGCGGGCTGACCGCCCTCAACAACGTGTCCCTCGCGGTGCCCGTCGGAGAGATCCGCGGGATCATCGGCCCCAATGGCGCCGGCAAGTCCACGCTCTTCAACTGCCTCACCGGCGTGCTCCGGCCGACGAGCGGCCGGATCCTGTTCAACGGCGAGGACATCGCGGGCCTTCCGCCGCACACGATCTCCCGGAAGGCCATCGCGCGCTCCTACCAGATCACCAACATCCTGCCGGGCGCCACGGTTCTGGAAAACGTCCGGATCGCCAGCCAGTCACGCCGCCACAACTGGAGCATGCTGCGCCACCACCGGGCGTACACGGACGTCATCGACCGCGCCCGCGCCGTCCTCGCCGACGTCGGCCTCGCCCAGAAAGAGGACGAGCTCGCGTCGAATCTCTCGCACGGCGAGCAGCGCAATCTCGAGATCGGCATCGCGCTCGCGACCGAGCCGAAGCTCCTCTGCCTCGACGAGCCGACGGCCGGCATGAGCGTGAGCGAGACCCACGCGACGGTGGACCTCATCCGCCGCATCGCCCGCGACCTCACCATTCTCATCGTCGAGCACGACATGGAGGTCGTGATGGGCCTCGCCCACACCATCACCGTGCTGAACTACGGCGAGGTGCTGGCGGAGGGTCGGCCCACGGAGATCCAGGCCAACCCCCGCGTCCAGGAGGTCTACCTCAAGACCTGATGCTCGTCCTCGACAACGTCGACGCCCACTACGGCAAGTCCCACGTCCTGCACGGCGTGTCGATCGAAGTGCGCGCGGGCGAAGTGGTCGGCCTGCTCGGCCGCAACGGCGTGGGCAAGACCACGACGCTCAAGGCCATCATGGGCATGGCGCGCCGGACCGGCGGCCGCATCACCTTCGAGGGCCGGGACCTGCACGGCGTACCGCCCCACGGACTGGCCGGGCTCGGCATCGCGTGGGTGCCGGAGGAGCGGCGCATCTTTCGCCTGCTCACGGTGCTCGAGAACCTCCGGACCGGGCTCGATCGACCCGGAGTCACACCCGCCCGGCGCGAGGGCTTGCTCGAGAAGGTCTACGCCTACTTTCCGATCTTGAAGGAGCGGCGCAATCAGGCCGGCGGGACCCTGTCGGGCGGCGAGCAGCAGATGCTCGCCATCGCCCGCGCCGTGGTGCTCGAGCCGAAGATCATCCTCCTGGACGAGCCGACCGAGGGGCTCATGCCGCGCATGGTCGCCCAGATCCAGGAGATCGTGCACGCCCTCCACCGGGAGGGCGTCGCGATCCTCCTGGTCGAGCAGAACGTGCCGCTGACGCTCGACGCCGCCGGGCGTGTCTACATCATGGAGAAGGGCGCGGTCCGGCATCACGCGTCGTCCCGCGAGCTCCGCGCCGACCAGCGCGTGATTCACGAATACCTGGGGGTCTAGCGCTCATGGATCAGATCATCATCCAGACGCTCCACGGATTGGTCAACGGGATGGTGCTGGCCATGGTCGCCTCGGGCCTCACCCTCATCTTCGGGATCATGGACATCGTCAACTTCGCCCACGGCGATCTGCTCATGCTGGGCGCGTTCGTGGGCGCCAGCGTGCTGGGCGTGACCGGGAACTACTGGCTGGCCCTGCTCGTGGCGGCGGTCGTCATCGCCGTGCTGGGCGCCGCGCTCCAGGTCACGACGCTCAGGCCCTTGATCGGACGCGACCCGTTGACGACCATCCTCGCCACGTTCGGCGTCTCGCTGGTGCTCCAGAAGTACGCGCTGTGGCAGTGGGGCCCGTCGGTGCGTCAGATCAGCGAGCCCGTACACGGCGACTTCACCCTGTTCCATTTGCAGTATCCCTGGTATCGCATCGTCACCGCGATCCTGGCCGCCCTGATCATCGGCGGCCTCTGGCTCTTCCTGAAGTACGGCAAGTACGGCATCTGGATCCGCGCCACGACCCAGGACCGCGTCATGGCCCAGGCCATGGGCATTCCCGTGCCGCTCGTGTACACCGCCGTGTTCGCGATCGGCTCGGCGATGGCGGCCGCGAGCGGCGTGCTCTTCGGCCCGTTCGCCGGCGTCACCCAGACGATGGGCTTCGACTTCACGCTGCGCGCGTTCATCGTGGTCGTGGTCGGCGGCATGGGGAACCTCGGCGGCTCGATCCTCGCCTCCATCTTCGTGAGCCTGCTCGAGGCCTACGCCGCGATCGTGGTGAGCCCGGCCCAGGCGGTGATCGTCTCGTTCATCGTGCTGGTCCTGACCATGCTCTTCCGGCCCACCGGGCTCTTCGTCCCGACGCCGAAATGACCGCCTCGATCGCGGCCCGGCCGAGATCGCCTGCCGCCCCCTACTGGACCGGGTTCGCGGTGGTGGTGGCGCTGCTCGTGATCGCGCCGCTCGTGCTCCCGCCGTTCTGGCAGCGCTTCGCCACGGAGATCCTGATCTGGGGGCTCCTGGCGATGTCCTCCGACATCCTCATCGGCTACACCGGGATGGTCTCGTTCGGGCACTCGGCGTTCTTCGGCCTGGGCATGTACGGCGCCGCCGCCGCGCTCCTCACCGTCAAGCCGCCGAGCCTCGGCCTGGCCGTGCTCTACGGCCTGGTCGCCGCCGCCGGCGCCGCCGTGTTCGTCGCCTATTTCGCCACGCGGCTGCGCGACATCTACTTCGCCATCTCGACCCTCGTCTTCTCGCAGATCTTCTACGTCATCATCTTCACCTGGACCGAGGTGACCGGCGGCGAGAACGGGCTCACCTTCCGCCAGCCCGCGCTGTCGATCCTGGGCCTCGGGAGCGACCGCTTCACACCCACGACCTTTCACTGGTTCGTGCTGGCGGTGGTGCTGGTCTCCTACCTGCTGGTGCGGCGGATCACCCGGTCGCCGTTCGGCATGGTGCTCCAGTCCATCCGCGAGAACGAGCCGCGTACGCGCGCGATCGGCTATCACATCGAGCGCTACAAGATCGTGGCGGTGATGCTGTCCGGGCTCTTCGCCGGCCTGGCCGGCGCGCTCTACGCGATCCAGAACAAGTTCGCGGCGCCCGACTTCGTCTTCTTCGTCGTGTCGGGCGAGGTGGTGATCTTCAACGTCATGGGCGGGATGGGCACGCTGGTGGGGCC
>QHSM01000171.1 GCA_003221595.1 Candidatus Rokuibacteriota bacterium
CCCGCGATGAGTGGATGGGGGCTCGCCGCGGTCGAGCGGGCCTAGGGAAGAAACAGCGAGGCGATGAAGAAAGGGTGCTCGGGCAATTCGACGATGCGGATCTCGCCCTCGCCGCCCACCCCGCTGACCCGCAGCCCGCTGGCCTCGAGCCGCAGACGGTAGTCCGGGTTCACGCCGTAATTGCAGTAGTAGTCCTCGGTTGCCTCCTCGGCGCCGTAGAGGCGCGCGGCGCGCGTGCGGGGCAGCAGCAC
>QHSM01000172.1 GCA_003221595.1 Candidatus Rokuibacteriota bacterium
AGACGCCAAGGTTTCCGTACAGGCTGAGGAAGTTGTACGCCGGTTCCACTGGCTCGCCGACCACCTCACTGACGATCGGGACGACCCGGTGATGCAGACCCGTGAAGTACGGGTGATCATGAACGACGAAGCGCCCGAACGCGCGCGCCTCGTGCAGCTCCAGGTCGGTCGGGCGCAACGATCTGACGACGCGCCGGATCTCCGCCAGCGTGTCGTCGTCGAAGACCCGCTCCAGCACTCGCACCCGGAAGCTCGGCGGTGTGTGGAAGATTCGGAAGGCGTCCACGAACGCACGCAGGACTTCCGGTCGTGTCGTCTCGAGGGTGGTCTTCGCTCTGGTGTACTCCGCGAGCCACACGGAGTCGTACCACGGATAGACGTCGCTCCTGGAAGGACGATTCGGCACGGTGCTGATTGTGGCACGGTGAATGGTGACGCGCCACGCGGGATCGCGTCTTCACTAGCCACCGCGCCAGAGACCGCGGCCGGCGTCGCGGGCCTCGCGCTGTAGCTTTACGAAGAGCTCCTGATGCTTGACGTTCGGCGGAACGGTCATCACCTGGGCGTAACCCAGGCGCACCAGCTCGGCGTTCACCATCAGGTCGCCGACCCAGACGTACGCCAGGAGCCGCCCATGCCGGTCCCGCGCCCGAACGTCCAGCTCGAGCCGTACGCGCTGGCCTGCGACGAGGCGCCGGTTCATCTCGGCCGCCTCGCGACCTCCTGGCTCCTCGCCCCGGGTCGGATGATGGGTCTCCGGCGTATTCACGCCGATGTAGCGGACCTTCTCGACGCGCTCCCACAGCTTCACGTGGATGGTGTCACCGTCCACGACGCGGACCACGGTGCCCTCGATCGCCTCACCCGGCGCGGCCGGGGCCAGGAGAAGCGGTAGAAGCAGGAGGGAAAGCTGCCACGGCCGGAGCGCCACGCCGCCACCGTGTCACCCCAGATCGGCGAGTGTCAAACTTTAGATACTGTTGTAGCGGGGTCCGTGAGGCCGGCTTGATTCGGGGGTGGCCTAAGAAAGGAGCGGCGTGGCTCCGATTCCGCGGTCAACCGTTTAGGGGGTCGGGGGCTGAGTCGGGACTTCTACTCGACGCGGAGCATGGCGTAGCCGAGCGATCTGAGCTGGGTGTCGACGAAGGGCTGATGACGCCGGTCGGCGGATCTCCGATCGACGGTGTTTCCATTGCCGTCTGCCATGCGCCGGTCTTGACCAGATCGGCGGTCCAGGAAGACCGCGACGTTTCCCTCGGATTCGAACTGCCGGGCGAGGTATTCGCACAAGCTCGTCTGGTCGCGCGCCACGATGAAGTAGTGTCGGCTCACGACGGCCACGGGAATATTTTCCACGAAACGCTCGTGAGCGTCAAGGTTGGCGGAGCCGACCCAGGGCGCGTCGGGCCCTCCGTGCTTTTTTGGAAAGACGGCGGGGATTGCCGCGCTTGTCCCGCACGGGTTCGGCGTCTGTTGCCGCGAGGTCCTTGAGCCCTTCGGCTGCCGGGTCTTCGTGGAACGTCAGGCCTTCCAGAAATTGGTCGGCGGTCAGGACAGCGCTGCCGGACCGACGGGCTGCGTCCTGGATCTTCCGGTCAGAGCTGACGACAACCGCCCCGCTCTTCCACTGCCGCGCGAGTCTCATGAGCTCGTCGTCGGCCGTCAGGGGAGGACGTGAGAAGATCGCGCGGATCCGGCCCCCCGGCGGGGCCCCGCCGGCGACGCGCGCGCCGTCGAAGACAACGGTGAACTCGTCGCGCGGGTCGCGGTAAGCCCGCGCCAGCAGGTGCAGTAGCGCCCGCCGACCCGCCTCGAGGCTCTCGATCTCGCGGTCCCGAAGGTCAGGATCGCGCCGGATGAGGTTGTAGCCGTCGATGAGCCAGCGCATCAGGTAAATATCCTATCCCCCAGGGGGCGCGGCGCCTCCACCATCTGCTACCATCGCGCGCGTGACCGAAGGGACCCGATGGCCCGAGGCCCGCGCGGTGCAGGGGCTCGTCGCCGCGCCGCACGCGCTGGCCTCCCAGGCCGGACTCGCGACCCTGAAGCGCGGCGGCAACGCGCTGGACGCCGCCATCGCCGCTGCGACCACCGTCGCCGTCGTCTATCCGCACATGAACGGCGTGGGTGGCGACAGCTTCTGGCTGATCTTCGACGGACAGCGCCGAACTCTCCACGCGCTGAACGCCGCTGGCCGGTCCGCTGCGGCCGCCGACCTCGACACCTATCGCGCACGGTTCGGCGCGGCGATTCCAGAGCGAGGCGGCGCGGCGGCGCTGACAGTGCCCGGGGTCGTGTCGGGATGGTGGGAAGCCCACGTCATGAGCCGCGACATGCTGGGCTCGCCGATCGGCTGGAGCGCGCTGTTCGAAGACGCGATCAGCTGCGCCCGCGACGGCTTTCCGCCCTCGCCCGGCCAGCGCCGCGAGACGACGGACGCCGACGATCTGTTCGGCGCCGCCGCGCCGGCCGAGCTGCGGCCGGCGCTCTGGCGCATCTATCATCCCGCGCTCCTGGCCCGCGAGCGCTTCGTGCAGGCCGACCTCGGCGCGACGCTCGAGGAGCTTGCGCGGGGTGGCATCGACACGTTCTACCGCGGCGCGCTCGGCCGACGGATCGCACTGGGCGCCGCCGCCGCCGGCAGCCCCCTGACCGTCGAGGATCTGGCCGCGCACCGGGCGGAGTGGGTGGAGCCCCTGCGCGTTGCCTACCGCAACGGCGAGGCGGCGAGCCTGCCCCCGCCGACGCAGGGCTTCGCCGCCCTGGCGATCCTGTCGATGCTCGAGGGATTCGACATCGGGTCGCTCCCCGAGGCCGACTACGTCCACCTCGTCGTCGAGGCGACGAAGCTCGCCTTCGAGGACCGCGACCGTTACTTGACCGACCCGACCTTCGAGCGCGTCCCGGTCGAGCACTGTCTCGACCCGGCTCGCCTCGCCGAGGGACGCCGCCGAATCTCGCGGCGAGCGGCGAGGCAGGCGCGCGGCGCGGCGCTCGAGGGCGACACGATCGCGATCGTCGCAGCCGACGCCGCCGGCAACGCGGTGTCCGTCATCCAGAGCCTGTACTGGGAGTTCGGCTCGGGCGTGATCGCCGGGGACACCGGGATCCTCCTGCAGAATCGCGGCGCGTTCTTCTCGCTCGACCCGTCGCATCCGAACCGGCTGGCGCCGCGCAAGCAGACCGCGCACACGCTGATCCCGTCGATGTACCTGGTGAACGGCCGCCCGCACCTCGTCTACGGCACGATGGGCGGCGAGGGCCAGCCGCAAACCCAGGCCGCGCTGGTCACGCGCAGCCTCGACCGCGGGCTCGGGCCGCAGGCCGCGGTCGAGGCGCCGCGCTGGCTCTACGGGCGCACCTGGGGCGACGAGACCCGGGCGCTCAGGCTCGAGGCGCGCTTCGGCAACGACGTGAGCGAGTCGCTGCGGTCGCGCGGCCACGACGTCGAGATCGTCGAGGACTGGAGCGACCTCATGGGCCACGCCCAGCTCATTCGGATCGATCCCGACGGCCTCCGCGGCGGCTCCGACCCGCGGGCCGACGGGGCTGCCCTCGGCACCGCCCCGAGACCATGACCGGCGAAGCGTTCTCGGTTCGTTCCGTCCGCTTTCCCGCCGCCTACGGCGCTCTCGGAGGACCGGACAGCCTTCTGCCCTGGAGCCACGTCGAGGAGCGAATGCGGAGCGCCTCGAATTACTGGATCGTGACCGTTGGTCCGAACGCGCGGCCGCATGCGCGGCCCGTCGATGGCGTCTGGGTCGACGGGGCGCTCTGCTTCGGCGGCTCACCGCAGACGCGCTGGGTGCGCAACTTGATGGCGAACCCGTCGATCTCCGTCCATCTCTCGAGCGAGGCCGAGGCGATCATCCTCGAAGGCACCGCCGAATACGTCACCGACCCT
>QHSM01000173.1 GCA_003221595.1 Candidatus Rokuibacteriota bacterium
GACGAACGGTGAGCGGCGGGCCGCGTCGAGGGCTTTCCTGATGTCGGGCTCGCCCGCTCCGGCGCCCTGGCGCAGCAGGGTCTCGAAGAACCCGACGTAGAACGCGTCGGGCTCGACGACAACGGCCAGGCGCGCGCGTGTCCCCGCGCTCGGCACTTTCACGCGGAACGTCAGGATCGCGCTCTGTCCCGGCCGGAGCCGCGTGTCGAAGACCTCGCGCGACAAGTCCAGCGCGACCTCGCGGCCGACGATCCTTTCCCGCCGGCTTCCGGCGATCGCCAGCCCTGTCGCGTCCAGCAGCTCGCCGCTCAGGACGACCCGCGGG
>QHSM01000174.1 GCA_003221595.1 Candidatus Rokuibacteriota bacterium
GATCTCCGATGACGACACCGTGATCCCGTCGACCATCAAGGCCGGCACGATGTGGGCGCGGAACCCCAGCGGGCCCGCTAGCTCCTCGAGCAGCTCCGCGTCACCGCGGGCGCCCTGCCCGAATCGATGGTTGAACCCGACCACGATCGCCCGCGCCTTCAGCGTCTCCACGAGGGCATCCCGGACGAACGCCCCCGCCTCGACCGAGGCGACCGCCCTCGTGAAGGCCACCACCACGGTGGTGTCGATCCCGGTCTCGCCGATCAGCTCGAGCCGCTCGTCGAGGGTCGTAATGGGAAGAGGCGCACGATCGGGCTGGAGCACCTCCATCGGGTGGCGGTCGAACGTGCACGCCACCGCCCG
>QHSM01000175.1 GCA_003221595.1 Candidatus Rokuibacteriota bacterium
GACGATCTGCATGAAGGATGCGAACGGGCCTGACGCCGCGCCCGCCCGATATCAGCTCGCCGACACCGAGCAGGAGGCCAGAAATGCCGTGAACCCGGACGAACCCATTCCCGGCCGCGGCCGGGACGACGTCGGCGGGCTGACCGTTGACGAACGTCGAGGCGGCGTGCGCGTCGAGCCGGACAGCCGCCCACCCCGCCAGAGCCGTCTCGGCCGGGTGCACCCTCGACCAGAGATCCGATCCCCCGGTGGTCAGCTCGCTCCAGGGCACAGCGTCGTCGAGACGGAAGGGACCGACTCTGCATCGCACAAGGCTCTCGATGGCGCCGCCGCAGCCCAGGGCGGCCCCGATATCGGCGGCAAGGACCCGGACGTACGTCCCCTTGCCGCAGACGACGCGTACGCTCGCCTGCGCGCCGGCGACCGCCTCGACCTGGATCGACTGGACGATCACCTCGCGGGGCGCGCGCTCCACTTCGATGCCGGCGCGAGCCAGCTCGTAGAGCCGGCGGCCCTCGTGGTGAATCGCCGAGTACATGGGCGGCACCTGCTTGATGCGCCCGACGAAGGGGCGGCACACCACCTCGAGGCGCGACACGGAGAGCTCCTCGACGGGACTCTCCGACAGCACGCGACCGCTCACGTCGTGCGTGTCGGTGGTCAGCCCGAAGCGGATGGTCGCGAGATACTCCTTGTCCTGATCAACGAGGTAGGGCGTGAGCTTCGTCGCCTCCCCGATCAGGACCGGGAGCACGCCCGTCGCGTCGGGATCGAGAGTGCCGGCATGTCCGATGCGGCGAACGCCCAGACGGCGGCGCACGAGCGCGACGACGTCGAACGAGGTCGCGCCCCGTCCCTTGTCAACGACCAGGACGCCGGACCGGATGGAGTCATCTTTCATGGCGTGGGGCTTCCGTCCACGGCGCGCCGAGCCGCCGCGAGAACAACACGCATCGCGTCAGGCAGGGGCCCGGGCACCGTGCAGCCCGCGGCATTGACGTGACCGCCGCCGCCGAACTGCGCCGCGATCTTCTGGACGTCCACGTCCCCCTTGCCCCGCAGGCTCACCTTGACCTGACCGTCGCGCTCCCGGAGAAGACAGGCGACGCGCACCGAGGCGACCGAGCGCGGATAATTGACGAGCTCCTCCGACTCGACGATTCGCTCCGGGACCAGCCCGGCCGGCAGTGCGAGCCACCCGAGCCGACCGTCCTGGCTGACCTCGACGCGGGTCAGGGCTTCGCCGAGCCAGCGCAGCGCGTCGGGCGCCCGCTTTTCGTAGAGCGATTCGGAGACGACCTCCGGCCGGGCGCCGGCGGCCACCAGCGCCGCGGCGATCGTGAAGGTCCGCGTCGTCACGTTCGAGTAGCGGAACGAGCCCGTGTCGGTGTGGATCGCCGTGAAGAGATTCGTCGCGATCGCCGGCGTGAGCGGGGCGCCCAGCGCAGTCAGGAGCTCGTAGACCATCTCACCCGTCGCGGCGGCCGACGTGTCGATCCAGTTCACGTCGCCGTATCGCGGTTGTCCGGATGGTGGTCGATGTTGACGACGACCTTCGCCGCCCGGCGCGCCTGATCGATCAGCCCCTCGGTGCGCTGAGGGTTCGGGCAGTCGGTCAGCACTACGACGTCGAGCGGCTCGTCGAGGCCGGTGAGCTGGCGGTACCGGTCGATCCCCGGCAAGAAAGCGAGGAGCGCGGGAGCGAGATGCGGTCCGCCGTACGTCACCCGCCAGCCGCGCGCCTCCAGCGCCAGACCGAGGGCCAGAAGCGTGCCGAGCACGTCGGCGTCCGGATGAACGTGCCCCAGCATGAGCGCGTGGCCCCGACCGCCGAACGGGTTGAGGACCGCCGGAGACGGGAGGGGACTCGTGTGCTCGACGCTCGGGCTCACCGTCCGGCTTCGCTGTCGATCTTCCGGAGCAGCGCCTGGATGCGCGCTGCGTGCTCCATCGAGCGGTCGGGCCGGAAGTCCAGGTCGGGCGTGACGCGAAGGTCGAGGTGCTGGCGGAGCCAGTTGCGGATGAAGCCGCGGGCGCTGGCCAGGGCCGCCAGCGATCCCGTCCACTGCGCCTCGTCGCCCAGGACCGACACGAAGACCTTCGCGGTCCGGAGATCGCGCGACGTCTCGACCTCGGTCACCGACACGAACCCGAGTCGCGGGTCTTTCAGCTCGCGCTGCAGGAGGGTCGAGATCTCCTCCTTCACGAGCTGGTTGACGCGATCGAGCCGCTTGCCCTGCATCAGAGTATCTCCACGAACGTCTCGAGCACCTGGCCCTCGACGTTGTCTTCGATGAAATCCATCGCCTTCGAAACGACCGTGTTGGCGTGCCGCGCGTCGGCGGAGACGTAGGCCACGGCGAGCGTCGCGCGCTGCCAGACGTCCTGGTGATCCACCTCGGCCACTGCGACCTGGAAGCGGGCTCGAACCTTCTCCTTGAGGCCCTTCAGGACGTGACGCTTCCCCTTCAGCGAGCCCACGTCCGGCAGGTGCAGCTCGATCAGTCCCAGGGCCACGCGCGCTGCCGACACAGCCCCCTCCGGCGTCGATGCCCTAGAGAGTGCGCGCCACTTCCTCGCTCGTGTAGACCTCGAGGATGTCTCCGGGCTGGATCCCGCTGACGCCGTCGACGCCGATGCCGCACTCGAGCCCGGCGAGCACCTCACGGACCTCGTCCTTGAAGCGCTTCAGGGAGCCGACCGTGCCCTGGCCGACCACCTCGTCGCCGCGGCGGACGCGCGCCTTCGCGTTGCGCACGATCTTGCCCTCCGCGACGTAGGAGCCGCAGATGGGGCCGAGCTTCGAGATGACGAAGATCTGACGAACCTGCGCTTTGCCCAGCGCCGTCTCGCGGATCTCCGGCGCCAGCATGCCGGCGAGCGCGGCCTTGAGGTCGTTGATCGCCTCGTAGATGACGTTGTAGTTCCTGATGTCGACGCCGTTCGCGTGCGCCTGCGCGGCCGCCTTGGGCTCGGCCTTCACGTTGAATCCGAGCACGAGCGCGTTGGACGCCGAGGCGAGCATGACGTCGCTCTCGGTGATCATGCCCACCGAGCTGTGGATGACCTTCAGCTTGACCTCGTCGGTCGACAGCCGTTCGAGCGACTCCGCGAGCGCCTCGACCGAGCCCTGCACGTCGGCCTTGAGAATGAGCCGGAGCTCCTTCACCTCGCCGGTCTGGATCTGCTTCTGCAGACCCTCGAGCGTGATCCGCGTCGTCGCCTTGCCCTTCGCCTTTTCGCGCTCCAGCCGCATGGTCGCGATCTGGCGTGCCTTGCGCTCGTCCGAGACCGCCACCAGCACGTCGCCGGCGGCCGGCACTCCGGAGAGCCCCTGGACCTCCACGGGGTCGGACGGCCCCGCGGTCTTGACCTTCTTGCCGGACGGGTCGAGCAGCGAGCGCACGCGACCGGAATACGAGCCGACCACCACCGCGTCGCCTTCCTTGAGGGTGCCGTTCTGGATCAGCGCGGTGGCCACCGGTCCGCGGCCCCGATCGAGTCGACCTTCGATGATGACACCCTTGGCCGCGCGAGACGCGTTGGCCTTCAGCTCGAGGATCTCCGACTGG
>QHSM01000176.1 GCA_003221595.1 Candidatus Rokuibacteriota bacterium
TTCCTCGAGCGCCGCGCCGAGCGCGCCCTGCGCTTCGGCATCGTCGATGCGCCGGCGGCCACGCGCTGGCTGGACGGGTTCACCGAGGTCGTCGCGGAGGGTGCCTTCGTCATGACGCTGAACTACTACGGCGCCGTCGGAACGAAGCCCGAATGAAGCTGAAGGGCGCGGGGCTGGCGCTGGCCGCGATGCTCCTGGCCGGGCTCGCGCCGCTCGCCGCGCAGGAGCGACGAGCCGCGGCGACGTTCGACGGCGCGGCGGCGCTGCGTCACGTGGAGCGGCTCGTGACCATCGGCCCGCGCGCGGCCGGATCGGCGGGCGGCGTCCGGGCGCGCCAGTACATCGTCGACGCGCTCCGGACGGCCGGCGTGACCGTGCGCGTGGAGCCGTTCGACGCCGACACGCCCCACGGCCGCCTGCCGATGGCCAACATCGTCGCCGTATTGCCGGGACGCCGCCCCGAGGTGATCCTCATCGCCGGGCACTACGACACCAAGTGGTTCCGCGAGTTCAAGTTCGTGGGCGCCAACGACGGTGGCTCGAGCGCCGCGCTCCTGATCGAGCTGGCCCGTCGCCTTCGCGAGCGGCCGCACGAGTACACGTACTGGATCGCGTGGTTCGACGGCGAGGAGGCGCGTGAGTCGTGGACGCCCCTCGACAGCCTCTACGGGTCTCGACGCATGGCGGCCGATCTCGACAAGGCACGACGACTGCCGCGCGCCATGATCGTGGCCGACATGATCGGCGACCGGGATCTCGGCATCCGCCGTGAGGCCGCGTCCACGCCGTGGCTGACGGACATGCTCTGGGCCAGCGCCACACGACTCGGCTACCAGGCGAGCTTCCTTTCCGATGTGCTGCCGGTCGAGGACGACCACGCGCCGTTCTTGCGCGTGGGCGTGCCGGCGGCACTGCTGATCGACTTCGACTACCCGCCCTGGCACACCGCCGAGGACACGCTCGACAAGGTGTCGGCGCGGAGCCTCGAGATCGTGGGCAGCGTTCTGCTCGACGCGCTGCCGGCGATCGAGGAAGCGCTCACGCGCTCGCCGGGTGCGCGGCCGTGAGCGCGCCGAGGGTATAATCGCGACATGCCACGCGTCAGCGAGGTCAACGACCCCGGGCCGGATCCGATCCTCAAGGAGACCTTCGCGAAGGAGACCGACACCTTCGGGTTCGTGCTGAACACGACCCGGATCCAGGCCCACACGCCCGGCATCATGAAGGCCGCCAAGCAGCTCGGCGCCGCCGTCGAGCGCTCCGGGCTGCTGCCGCCGCAGCTGCTCGCCCTGATCTACCTGCGCGTGGCGCTGATCAACGGGTGTCCGTTCTGAATCGACATCAATGCATCCCGGGGGATGCAGGCGGGCGCGTCGGAGACGAAGATCGCCGAGGTCACCAGCGCCGCGTCGAGCGAACTCTTCAGCGAAGGCGAGCGCGCGGCGATCGAGTTCGCCGAGGCGATGACCTTCAGCGATCGGCGAGTGAGCGACGAGCTCTTCGCCCGGGTGCGGTCGCACTTCAGCGAGGCCCAGGTGGTCGAGCTGACCGCCGCCGTGGCCCTCGAGAACTTCCGCTCGAAGTTCAACGTCGCCCTCGGCATCGAAGCGCAGGGCTTCTGCGTGCTCAAGTCGCCGCGATGAGGCGTCCGAGTCAGGCGTGATTCCGCGTTGAGGCTGACCGGGCCTCACCTCCTGCCCGTGGCGATGTTCTTCGGCTCGTTCGCCTGGTCGTTCGTCTTCGTGAGCCTGCCGTTTCACATCCAGCGCATCAGCCCGCTGGATCCGGCCGCCACGCTCCGGTGGACGGGCTGGATCCTCGGCATCACCTCGCTGGTGACGGTGGTGACGGCGCCGGTCTGGGGCCGATACGCCGCCCGCGGCGACCCGAAGGCCTGCTACGTGGCGGTCGAGGCGCTCCAGGGGCTCGGCTTCTTCGTGATGGCGCTCGCGACCACCTTGCCCGAGCTCTTCTTCGCGCGCTTGATCCTCGGCGCGATGGGCGCGGCCTCGACCCTCGCCTTCATCATGGCCGGGCGCCTCCCGGACACCGACGCGGTGCGGCGGCGGATCGCCGCCTTGCAGTCGTCGATGACGGTCGGGCAGGTCATCGGGCCGCTCGTCGGCGCGATCGCCGCGGCCCGCCTGGGTATTCGCGGCTCCTTCGTGCTGGGCGGTGCGATCCTGCTCGGCTGCGCCGCGATCGTCCACTGGGGCGTTCCGCGCCCGCCGGGGCCCGTGACGGCGACCACGGCGGCGCGGCCGGTCCGGCGCCGCGAGGTCGCCGCGGTCACGCTGATCGTCCTCGGCGGCTCGATCCAGATCTTCTTCTTCACCTCGATCCTGCCGCACGTGCTGACGGGGTTCGACGTCGAGGCGAGCCGCCACCTCGAGGTCGGCGGCATGCTGATCTTCGTGACGGGTGTGGCCGCCGCGCTCGGGGCGATGGCCGTGCCGCGTCTGGCCGAGCTCTTCCCCGAGCGGAGGCTCGTGGCGGCGCTCCTGGTCACCTCGTCGATCTGCCTGGCGGCCTTCGCCGCGGCGAGCTCGGTGTGGCTCTACGGGGGGCTGCGCTTCCTTCAGGTCTTGTCGATCGCGCCGGTGTTTCCGCTCGTGGTCGCGCGCGTGGCCCAGCACGCCGGAGGCGCCGCGATCGGCGTCATTAACTCCGCGCGCATCGGCGCCGGCTTTCTCGGGCCGGTGGTGGCGACCACGCTGCTCACGTGGTCCTCGCCGGGGGCCGTGTACGTCCTCCTGGCGGCGATCGGTCTGGCCTGTGTGCCGCTCGTGAGGCTGCGCGAGGTCCGGACGGCACCGTGAGCACCGTCTCGCGGCCGCTGGTCGACATTCGCCTCGAGGGGCTCGACACCCGGGGCGGCGCGGCTCCCGGCGTGCACGGAGTCTCGGTGCACGTCCGCTACGGCGAGTTCTTCACCTTCCTGGGGCCGCCGAAATCGGGCAAGTCCGACGTCCTGCGCGCGATCGCGGGCTTTCTGCCCATCACCCACGGGCACGTCCTGGTCGACGGCCAGGACATCTCCACGGTGCCGCCGCGCCTGCGCGGCGTCGGCTACGTCTTTCAGGATGGCGCGCTCTGGCCGCACATGCGCGCGCGGGATCACGTCGCGTACGGCCTTCGCCAGCAGGGCCTGCCGAAGGACGAGATCGAGCGCCGCGTGGGGATGGTGCTGGGGCGGCTCGGGCTCGCGGACGCGACAGCGCTCAAGCCCGGCGCCCTGAGCCTCGAGCAGCGTCGCCGCCTGGCGCTGGCGCGCGCGCTCGCGATCGAGCCGCGCGTCCTGCTCCTGGACGAGCCGCTCGCCAACCTCGACCCGACGGCGCGCAAGGCGTTTCGCCTCGAGCTGGCGAAGCTGCACCGCGACCTGGCGGTGACGACGATTCACGCGACTCGTAACGCGGCCGACGCCCTGGCCCTCTCCGATCGCCTCGCGGTCATCGACAGCGGTCGAGTGCTCCAGGTCGGCGACCCCGCCGAGCTCTACCATCAGCCGCAGACCCGAGCGGCCGCCGAGGCCCTCGGGCCGGCGAGCTTTCTGCCGGTACGCGTGGTCGAGGTCCGCGATCTCGGCGTCGTCGTCGAGACCGAGCACGGCGACCGGGTGCCCGTCGCCGGCCGCGGCGCCTATCGTCTCGGCGATCGCGGGCTTTTGGTACTGCGGCCCGAGACCCTGTCCATGACCGAGGCGGCGATGGCGCGGGGCCCGGGCATTCCCGGCCGGGTCGCGCTGCGCGTCTTCGAGGGCTCCCGCCACCTCTACGAGATCGAGATCGGCACGAGGGTCCCGATACGCGTCGAGCTCCCCTCGGCAGGCGAAGAGCGCGTCTTCCGCCTGGGCGACCGGGTCCGCGTAGAAATCTCCAGCGAAACCGTAGTCCTAGTCCCCGACGCCTGAGCAGCTCCCACCGAAAACGGCGGATCTCGTCCCCGACGTCTCCGCTACCGAGTGCTCGCAGCGAGAATCGAAACGTTCCGGGCGACGGCGTTGAGCATCGGGCGAGTGCGGGCGGCGCGTGGGGGTCGAAGGGACCCGTTCCCGAAACGCGGCGGCGGGCGCGACGCGCCGGGATGGAGCCCAGCCGCCCCGGAGCAGCGAACGCGCGCCGCGTGGTCGTCTCGACCCCCACGCGCCGCCCGCCCGCACTCGCCCGATGCGCGCCCCGGAAAACT
>QHSM01000177.1 GCA_003221595.1 Candidatus Rokuibacteriota bacterium
CAGCACCACGTCGTCCTGCACGAGGTCGTCGAGCGCGATGTTCGTCGTGTAGTCCGGATCGGCGTGCTGCATGACGAAGCGCGCCTCCGGGCGCGGGCCGACCCGCTTGATGACCTCCCGGATCGACACGCCTTCCCACGTGTTGTCGAGCTTCGACCAGCGCGTGACGCAATGGATGTCCGACGTCACCGTCACGCGCGGGAGCGCCTGGAACTCCGGCCACGTCCACGTGACCTCGCGCTCCACGAGCCCGAAGCACCGGAACGTCCAGCGCGCCGGGTCGAATCGCGGCGTGAGGCCGTAGGTCAGGACGGGCCACTTCTCGGTCAGGAGCTGTCCGGGCGGGACGCGATGAGCCAGCGCGGGATCGACCGGTTTCATGGGCCCACTATACCCCGACGCCCCTCAGAAGCTTTCGAGCGCGGCGGGGTCGAGCCGTATAATCGATTGGGCGGGCCTGGCCCGGCCGTCGGGCGAAAGGATCTGGGATGAACGGAGAACGGAAGCTGGCGATGTTCATGGACTTCGAGAACATCGCCCGCGGCGTGAAGGAAGCGCAGTACAAGCAGTTCGAGCTCAAGCTGGTCCTGGAGCGACTCCTCGAGAAGGGCAAGATCATCGTGCGCCGGGCGTACGCCGACTGGAACCGCTTCACCGAGTACAAGCGCCCGTTCCACGAATGGGCGATCGAGCTGATCGACGTCCCCCAGTCGCGCTACAGCGGCAAGAACTCGGCGGACATCCGCATGGTCGTCGACGCCCTCGACCTGGCCTATGGGAAAACCCACATCGACTCGTTCGCGCTGGTCTCGGGCGATTCGGATTTTTCCCCGCTGGTGTCCAAGCTGCGCGAGAACGACCGCTACGTGATCGGCCTGGGCGTGAAGTCGTCGTCCTCCGACCTCCTGGTGGCGAACTGCGACGAGTTCATCTTCTACGAGGACCTGATCCGCGACACGAAGAAGACGACGCTGCTGCGGGGCCTGCCGGAGAAGAAGGCCGAGGCCATGGCCCAGCTCATCGACGCCATCCAGGCGCTCCAGCGCGAGAACAAGGAGACGCTCTGGGGCTCGATGGTCAAGCAGACGATGATCCGGAAGAACCCCGCGTTCAACGAGACGTACTACGGCTTCTCCACCTTCTCGAAGCTCCTCGAGGACGCCGCCAAGCAGAAGATCGTGTCGCTCGAGCGCGACGAGAAGAGCGGGACCTACGTGATCACGGCGCTCACCGAAGAGGGCGGGCGCGCCGCCTGAGGGGCCGCCGGAGCCCCCGGCCGCTCCACGTTCGGGCTAGTCGCCGAATGGCGCGAACAGCCGGTCGATCGACAGGACGCCGGCGCCGCCGATGAGGATCGACAGCGCCATCGCGATCAGCGCCAGGTTGAACTCGTAGCCGTGCCCCTTGCCCGGCGTCAGCGCGAAGTTGAGGAAGAAGCCGTGGCGGGCGTGGACCTTGGCGATGGCCACCAGCATCACGACGATCAGCCCGAGCGCCGCCGGCCGCGCCAGGAATCCGGCGATCAGCGCCAGGCCGCCGAAGCACTCGACGAACGCGGCGAGGGTCGCCGCCGCCGGCGGGATGTTCATCTGCCGGAACCCGCTGATCGTCGCCGCCAGCCCGCGCCCGCCGAACCAGCCGAACGCCTTCTGGGCGCCGTGCGCGAAGAACACGACGCCCAGCGCGAGCCGGACCACCAGGTGAGACCACGAGGGATACGTGCCGAACATCAGATCGACGAGGTCGCGCATTGACTCCTCCCCGGCCGTTGCGATGGACGCGGCCGCATCGTATTCTCGAGCGGTGATGCGCGCGTCGTTGGATGTCCGCCGGTCGGCGCGAGTGTACTACAGGTGGTTTCGCGCGGCTCCGCTCCTGCTCGCGGTGCTCGCGCTGGGCGCGGCGCGCACCCATGCGCAGGTCGAGATCACCATCAACCCGATGATGGTCAAGGGCCCGCGCGACGCCGCGGTGACGATCATCGAGTTCTCCGACTACCAGTGACCGCACTGCCAATCCGTCCAGCGGTCGCTGGCGACGATTCTCCGGGAATACGACGGGCAGATTCGCCTGATCTTCAAGGATCGCCCGCTCGCCATGCACACGCTGGCCCGGCCCGCGCACGAGGCCGCGCGCTGCGCCGGCGCCAATGGCAAGTACTGGCCGTACCACGATCGGCTCTTCGAGAAGCAGCCGGCGTTCCGGCGCGACGATCTCCTGGCCTACGCGGCCGAGCTCGGTCTGGACCGTGACGCGTTCGCGCAGTGCCTCGACCAGCGCCGGTTCGCCGCCGACGTCGAGCGCGACGTCGCCCAGGCGCAGGCGCTCGGCGTCAACAGCACGCCGGCGTTTCTCGTCAACGGCCGGCCTGTGGTCGGCGCCCTTCCCGTCGACGAGTTCCGGTCCATCGTGGAGGACGCGTTGAAAGGACGTCGCTGATGGCGTTCGTGCGGGTGGCGGCCGTCGAGGACATCGGAGAAGGCCAGGGCACGCTGGTCGAGCACGGCGGTCGGTCGATCGCGCTCTTCAATGCCGGCGGCGGGCGGTTCGTCGCCTGCAGCCCCACCTGCCCGCACGAGGACGGCCCGCTCGTCGAGGGCTGGCTCGACGGCAATGCGGTCGTCTGCCCGTGGCACGGGTACGACTTCGACCTCGCCAGCGGCGCCTGCCGGGTCGCGCCGGGCCTCGCCGTGTCCGTTTATCCGGTTCGCGTGAGCGCGAGCGGCATCGAGGTCGATCTGCCCTGACCGGCGCGCGATGCGCCGGCGTGGCTCGCGGCAACCCAGGTCCTACGATCGGTTGCGCAACCACGAAAAGGTGGTTACCGTAGAGGGCCCAAGGAGGATCACGATCCCGTGACAGAGCGCGCCGTCAAGCACGTGCGGAGGTTTCTGGGGCAACGGTTGCGGGCTCTGCGCAAGCAGCGGGCGCTCAGCCAGGAGCGTCTCGGCAAGGGGTCCGGGCTCAGCGGGAAATTCATCGGCGAGGTCGAGCGCGGCGAGAAATCGATCTCCATCGACAGCCTGTACCGCGTCTCGGTCGCGCTCGAGGTGCCCCTCCGCGATCTCACCGACGTCGGCGACAAGAGCAGCACGGTTCCCACCGAAGAAGCCGAGAAAATCTTCGCCCTCGTCTCGGGCCGGCGGCGCCCGGAGGACGTGCGCAAGGCGTACAACGTCCTGCGCGCCATGTTCGGCCGCGCGTCGTAAGCTCCCACCGTCACCGCCCGGACCCGGCCGCTCGCCCGCGACCACCCGACCGTCGCGCACCACGATAAGGGGGTGACGATGACCACCGATCAGCTCTGGCTCGGCATCGGATTTCTCGGCCAGGCGTTCTTCTCGGCGCGCTTCCTGGTCCAGTGGGTCGCGTCCGAGCGCCAGCGCAAGAGCGTGGTCCCGGGATACTTCTGGTACTTCTCGCTGGGCGGCGGCGTGACGCTCCTGGCCTACGCCATCCATCGGTGGGATCCGGTGTTCATGGTCGGCCAGGCCGCCGGCCTGTTCGTGTACGCGCGCAATCTCTACTTCATCCGCCGCAACCCCGCGCCCGGCGCCTCGTGAGGCGCGTGCTAGAATGCGCGCCGTGACCAGGAGCCTTCCGTGACGATCAACTGGGCCCAGTGCCACACGCGACCGGTGCTCATGATTCCCGGCCCGACCGAATTGCCGTTTCCGGTGATCCAGGCGATGAATCAGCCGCCGGCGATCCAGTACGACCGGAGCTTCGACGAGGAGGTCCTCGAGCCCACGACGCTGGCGCTGCGCGAGGTCTTCCAGACGACGCACGAGGTGATCATCATGCCGGGCTCGGGGCGCACGGCGCTCGAGGCCGGCGCCCTGTCGGTGATCGAGCCGGGCGACCGTGTCCTCGTCGTGGGCGCCGGACAGTTCGGCGTGCTGATGCGCGAGATCATGAATCGGGTCGGCGCCGACTGGACCGAGTTTCCCGTCGAGTGGGGGGCGCGGCTCGATCTCGACCGCCTGGCGCGGGAGGCCGAGCGTCTGCGGCCCAAGGCGATCACGCTCGTTCACAACGAGACCTCCACCGGCACGACCTATCCGGCCGCCGAGGTCGGTCGGATCGCGCGTTCGGTGAACGCGCTCTATCTGCTCGACACGGTGTCGTCGATCGCCGGCATCGACGTGCGCACCGACGAGTGGGGCGTCGACCTCAACATGACCGGCTCGCAGAAGTGCCTGGCGGCGCCGCTCGGCATGTCGCTCGTCTCGGTGAGCCCCCGCGCCTTCGAGGCGATGGAGCGGCGCAAGCGGCCGGCGTCGAGCCTGGTCTACGATCTGCTCCGCTGGAAGGAGCTGTGGGTCCCGGCGTCGCGGGGCGGCAAGGTGCCCGACGGCGCGCCGCGGCGGCAGCCGGTGTCGATCCCGACGCACCTGACGAGCGCCTTGCGGGTCGCCGCGCGCCTCATCCTCGACGAGGGGCTCCCGCACCGCTTCCGTCGGCACGCCGTCGCCGGCGCCGCCGTCCGGCGGGGCGTCGCCGCGATGGGGCTCGAGATGTTCCCGGACGCCTCCCTCCTGTCGAACACGGTCTCGTGCGTGAA
>QHSM01000178.1 GCA_003221595.1 Candidatus Rokuibacteriota bacterium
GCGCGGCGAATCGGTGTCGAAGAGCAGGAAGCCGATGACGAGATTGGGCTCCAGGCGGGCGCCGTACACCCGCCGGTAGTTCTCCAGCGACGACAGACCACGGAGGAGGGTCCGCCACTGCGTGTAGTAGAGGGGCGCGTCGCCGCGGGCCTCGGCCGCCAGCAGGGCCGGGAGCTTCGTGCGCAGCACGAGGGCCGAGCGATAGCTGCGCTCGAACGATTCCCCCAGCTTGAGGAACTGCCAGCCCTCGTCGCGAGTCGACGTGTGCTCGATCGCCCCGACGACCGTGAAGATCCCCTTGTGGGTGGCGGTGAGCGCATCGCGGAACGCGGGAAGATCCGGCATGCCCTTCTTTTCGTACGTCTCGAGCGCGCGGAACGTCTCGTTCAGCGCCAGGAAGACCTCGAGCGTCAGGGCCTCGCGCACGGACCGCGCGTTCTCGCGGGCCTTCCGCATCGAGAAGTGGATCGAGTACGGGTTGGCCTGGTCGATGAAGAAGGCGTGGAGATAGGGCACCGACAGAGGGGCGAAGCGGGTGGCCTCGCGCGTCAGCTGCGCCGACGGGAAGATGGCGAGCATGTCCTTCCACGCCGTTTGCACCAGGTCCTCGGCGAGCCCCTGCGTCTCGGTCGAGAAGTCCTCGGTGACCAGGAGCAGGCGCGTGATGTTCTCGGCGCGCTCGAGATACCGGCCCATCCAGTAGAGCGAGTCGGCGACGCGGGAGAGCATCAGGCGTCTTTGGCGGCCAGCACCCAGGTGTCCTTGCTGCCGCCGCCCTGGGAGGAGTTGACCACGTACGACCCGGCCCGCAGCGCCACCCGCGTCAGGCCGCCCGGGAGCACCCGGATCGATTCGCCGTACAGGATGAAGGGCCGGAGGTCGACGCGGCGCGGCTCGAACTTCCCGTCGACGTACGTCGGGTGCGCGGACAGCTCGATGAGCGGCTGGGCGATGTAGTTGCCGGGGTTCTTCTTCATCTGCGCCACGTACGTCTCGATCTCTTTCTTGGCCGCGAACGGCCCCATGAGCATCCCGTAACCGCCGGAGTCGCCGGTGGTCTTGATCACCAGCTCGCGCGCGTGCTCCTGGATGTAGGCGAAGTCCTGCGCGCGGGCGCCCAGGTATGTCTGCACCTGGGGCAGCAGCGCGTCCTGGCCGAGGTAGTACTTGATCAGCGCCGGCATGAACGCGTAGACGGACTTGTCGTCGGCGACGCCGGCGCCGGGGGAGTTGGCGAGTCCGACATTGCCCTCGCGATAGACGTTCAGGAGGCCGGGCACACCCAGCAGGCTGTCGCGGCGGAACATCAGCGGATCGAGGAAGTCGTCGTCGATGCGCCGGTAGATCACGTCCACCTTCTGCTTGCCCTGAGTCGTCCGCATGAAGACGTAGTTGTCCTCGACGATGAGATCGCGCCCCTCGACGAGCACCACGCCCATCTCGCGCGCCAGGAACGAGTGCTCGAAATAGGCGGAGTTCGCCATCCCGGGGGTGAGGATCACCACGACCGGCTTCTCGCTGAAGCGCGGCGCGGCGTGCAGCAAGGTCTCGAGCAGCAGGGTCGGGTAGTCCTTGATCGGCCGGACGGGATAGTACTTGAAGAACTCCGGAAAGACGCGATTGAGGGTGTTGCGGTTCTCGAGCACGTAGGACACGCCGGACGGGCAGCGGCAGTTGTCCTCCAGGACGAGGTACTCGCCCGCGTGATTCCGGATGATGTCGGTCCCGACGACGTGCGTGAAGATCTGGCGCGGCGGGATGACGTTCAGGAGCTCGCGCTTGTACTCTTTCCGCGAGAGCACCAGCTCCGGCGGAATCACGCGGTCCTTGAGGCACTTCTGGCCCTGATACACGTCGAGGATGAAGAGATTCAGCGCCGTGACCCGCTGGACCAGCCCCGCCTGCAGGCGCTCCCACTCGCGCGCCGGAATCACGCGGGGTACGAAGTCGAACGGGAAGATGCGCTCGGTGCCCTCTTTCTCGCCGTAGACGGTGAAGGTGATGCCCTGGTCCATGAGGGAGAGCTTCTGCAAGCGCTCCCGCCGCTCGATCTCGCTCTGTGTGAAGGATTCGAGAATCGAGACGAGGGGCCGGTAGTGTGGACGCGCGGTCCCGCCGCCGTCGAACGCCTCGTCGAATGCCTTCTTTTCGGGCAGCCATTTCACGCCGCCAAGAATACATCAGCGCGGCGATCCAGGGTTGGCTGTCGCCCGTAGTCATGGTAGTGAAGAGCGAGCATGGCGACGGCCGGCGCGGACCTCATCAGGCAGATGGCTGCCGGTGATCGGCAGGCGTTCGCCCTCTTCTACGATCGCCACGCGCCCGTGGTGTTCCCGCTGATCCTCCGGATCGTGCGCGAGCGCGCCGACGCGAGCGACGTGCTCCAGGAGGTGTTCTGGGAGGCCTGGCGGGATGCCGAAGGCTACGACCCGTCGCGCGGAAGCCCCGAGGCGTGGATGATCACGCGAGCGCGCACGCGGGCGATCGATCGTGTCCGCGCGACGCGGCGGCGTAGCCAGACGTTCGTGGCGCCGCTTGACGAGGCGATGGCCGCGGCCCCCGCCGATCCGGCGGGGGCCGCCGCCGAGCAGGCGGCGGACCGCGGGACGATCCGGAGCGCGCTGGGGCGCTTGCCCGAGGCGCAGCGCGAGGTCATCGAGCTCGCGTACTACGCCGGGCTCACCCAGACCGAGATCGCCGATCGGATCAAGCAGCCGCTCGGCACGGTGAAGACGCGCATCCGGCTCGGGCTCGAGCGGCTCCGAGACGTGGTGAAGACGAGCCCATGACCCACGAACCATTCGACACGCTCGCGGCCACCTACGCCCTCGGCGCCCTGGACGGGGACGAGCGCGCCCAGTTCGAGCGCCATCTCGCGGGCGGCTGCGATGTCTGCGAGGAGACGCTGCGCGAATCCGCCGAGGCGCTGGCCGCGCTGGCCCGCGCCGAGCCGCGGGCGATCCCGCCGCCGGAGGTCAAGGACGCGCTCCTGCGACGGATTGCGGCGACCACGTCCCCACGACTCGAGCGCCCGCAGCCGCGCCGGCTCGTCTGGGCGGTGGCGACCCTCGCCGCGATGATCGTCGGCGCCGCCTTCACCGGAACGTTCGTGGCTTCGCGCTACGAGGGTCGCCTGGGCCAGATGGCGCGCGAGGCCGCGGCCCTCCGCGCGCGCGTTCAGCAGGACGAGGCCGCGCTGCGCGAGCAGATCGCGGTGTACCAGGCCGCGGTCGATCTGCTTCGAGATCCGACCACCCGGGTCGTCACGCTGCACGGCCTGGGGCCGAGCCCGGAGGCAACGGGCCGGGTCATCTGGCACCCGGTCAGTGGAGGCCACGTGTTCGTCGCCAACCTGCCGGCCGTACCGGCGGGGAGCGCGTACGAGCTGTGGACCATCGGCGATGGGGCGCCCCAGCCCGCGGGCCTCTTCCGGGTCGACGCCTCGGGGCGGGGCACGCACCGCATCGCGGCGGTGCAGGGCGGCAAGCCGGTGAAGGTGTTCGCGGTCACGATCGAGCCGGAGGCCGGCGTGCCGGCGCCTACCGGCCCGATGGTGCTCGCGTCGAAGTAGCGGCGCCGGGCGCGCTTCTAGCGGCCCCGCCGCCGGGCGGCGCGTAGCACCGCAACGATCGTCATCGAGTCCTTGATCTCGTCCCGCTCGACCATGCGGATAACCTCGTCGAAGGGAAAGGCGCGCACCTCGATGAACTCCGTCGGATCGGCCGGAAGCGCGACTGGGCGCAGCCCTTCGGCGAGGTAGATGTTGGCGGTCTCGTCGACGACGCTCTTTGAGGTGTGATAGGCGCAGAGCTTGACGAGCCGGTCGGCCTCGTAACCCGCTTCCTCGGCCAGCTCGCGCTGCACGGCTGACTCCTCGCTCTCCCCGGCTTTCATGGCGCCCGTCGGCATCTCCCAGTAGAAGCCGCCCGCCACATAGCGATACTGGCCGACCAGGACGACGGTCTCCGCGTCGCGGAACGGAAGCACGCCGACACA
>QHSM01000179.1 GCA_003221595.1 Candidatus Rokuibacteriota bacterium
AAACGCGAGAGTTGTCGATGCGCGCCAGCTCCTCGGCAATCTCCTCGTGAAACTGCGGCTTCACGTGAAAGATCCACACCGGAATGTCCGGCGGCAGCTTGTCGACCTCGCGCCGGATGAGCGCGGGCGTCATGTGCTTGGCGACCTGCCCGAGCGGTCCGAGCCGATTCGGGAACGCGCATTCGAGGATGACGGCGCGAATACCCCGGACGTCGCGGGCTGCCTGCCAGAGGGCCTCCGTTGGCCCGGTGTCACCGGAATAGACGACGCCGGCCGTTCCGTCGTGCACGATGAACCCGGCGGCCGGCACCGTGTGGTTGACGGCGACAGGCGTCACCCAGAGATCGCCGACCCGCTGCTCGGCGTTCTCGATCAACGTCCGGTACTTCACGACGGGCACGTCGGGGTGGGGGATCTTGCTGAAGTCGGGCCAGAGCGTGTCGTTGAAGACCCCGGCGCGGAGCGTGGTGATGACCGGATCGATGCTGGCGATCGTGACCGCGGCCCCGACCTCGCAGAACGCGAGCGTCTCGGTGAGGTACGCGAGGCCGGTGATGTGGTCCAGGTGGGCGTGCGAGACGATCGCGTACTCGACGCCAAGCTGGTCCGGAACAGTGAGCGCGCCGCTCACGCTACCGCCGTCGAGGAGAACCTTGTCGTTGACGAGAAAGGCCGACGGGCGATGCCCGAGACCTTCGCCGCCGAAGGCGCCGAGCACGCGAATCTTCATGCTGTCGCGATACTAGCACACGCCGTTGTAAGATGGCGGGGAGCGCATGGGCGACGAGACGTTCGACTACCCCACGATGGCGCGCGCGTTGATTCTGGGCGACAAGGACACCGTCGCCCGCAAGACGCGCGAGGGCCTCGATCTGTCGCTCGACCCGAAGGCGCTCATCTTCAAGGGCCTCATCCCGGGCATGGACGTCGTCGGCGAGAAGTTCCGCCGCAACGAGTACTACGTCCCTCAGGTGCTGCTGTCGGCGCGCGCCATGTATGCCGGGCTCGATCTCTTGAAGCCGCTCATCACCGCTTCCGCGAGCGGCGGTGAGTACCTCGGCATCGTGGTCATCGGCACCGCGCAGGGCGACCTGCACGACATCGGCAAGAACCTGGTCGCGATGATGCTCGAGGGGGCCGGCTTCAAGGTCGTGAACCTCGGCCGCGACGTCGCGCCCGAGGTGTTCGTCAACGCCGTCGGCGAGCACAACGCGAACATCGTCGGCATCTCGGCGTTGATGACCACCACCATGCCCGCCATGAAGCGCACGATCGACGCCTTGATCAAGGCCGGGCTTCGCGAGCGGGTCAAGGTCATGGTGGGCGGCGCGCCGGTCAGCCAGGCGTTCGCCGACGAGATCGGCGCCGACGGGTACGCCAGGGACTCCACGCTGGCGGTCGTGAAGGCCAAGGCCCTGGTCGGGCCCACCGCGGAAGTCGCCTCGTGAGGGCGCGCGGCTGGGAGGTCGTCGACCGGATCCGCGGCGGCGAGACGCTCGTGTTCGACGGCGGCTACGGAACCATGCTGTTCGCGGCGGGGCTCGCGAACGGCGCCTGTCCCGAGCTGTGGAACGACACGCACGCCGACGTCGTACGGGGCATCCACGCGGGCTACTTCGGCGCCGGGAGCCAGATCGTCGAGACGAACACTTTCGGCGGCGCCCGGCTCAAGCTCAACGAGTACAAGATCGGGGACCGCACGCGCGAGCTGAACGACAAGGGCGCCCGGCTGGCGCGGGCGGCGGCGCCGCCGTCGGGGTACGTGGCGGGATCGATCGGCCCGACCAGCCGTCTACCTCTCGACTACGCCCTCGACGAGGGCGTCACCGACGAACAGTACATCGAGACGTTCCAGGAGCAGGCGGCCGCGCTGGCCGAGGGCGGGGTCGACCTGTTCGCGGTCGAGACCATGATGTTCCCGCAGGAATGCACGGCGGCGATCCGCGCCTGCAAGGCGGTGGCGGACCTTCCGGTCATGGCCACCATGTTCTTCCAGTACGAGGAGATCCACGACCGGGACCGGACGATGTGGGGAGAGAGCCCGGCGGAGGTCGCGAAGAATCTCGTGGCCGCCGGCGCCGACGTGGTCGGCATGAACTGCGGCCGCGGCCCCGACCGCGCCATCGTGATCATCCGCGAGATGCGCGGGGCCACCGACGCCCCGCTCGTCGCCTATCCGAACGCCGGCCTGCCGGTCACCACGGGCGACACCGTCACGTACGAGCTCGGTCCGGACGAGATGGCGCGCGAGTATCCGGCGCTCCTCGAGGCCGGATGCAACATCGTGGGCGCGTGCTGCGGGTCCAACCCCGAGCACATCCGCCGCATCGCGGAGATCGTCCGAGGCCGACGCCCGAAGCGGTGAGCGCGCTGCTTTCCACGGCGCCGCGCGTTCTCACCGCGCTCCCGCTCGCCATCGACCCGGCCGAGGTGCTCCGCTTCCAGGGCTACAAGAAATCGGCCGACGTTCCGGGCCCGGACGTGCGGGCGCTCTTCGACGAGGCGCTCGCGCTGGGGCGAAGCCTCATGGCGCCGCGCGCCGTCGTGCGCTGGCTCCCGGTGAGCCGCCAGAGCGCCGACGCGATCGAGGCCGGCGACGCCACGCTGGCCATCCCCGACGTCGGCCGCCTGTGGGGACCGGTCGAGTGGATCGCGGCCGCCGTGTGTACGATCGGCGACGAGCTCGAGCGGCGCGCCGCCGAGCTGTGGGAGGCGCGCGAGCTGCCACTCGCCTCCATGCTCGACAGCGTCGGGTCGGGGGCCGTCGAGAGCCTGGCCGAGTACGTCAACGATCTGCTGTGCCAGGAGGCGATTCCCCTCGGGCTGCCGGTCACGAACCGCGTGAGCCCCGGCTACGGCAGCTGGGACGTAGCCCAGCAGCGAGCGCTGTTCGGCGTGTGCCCGGGCGACGCGATCGGCGTCAGGCTGAACGAGGCGTGCTTCATGACCCCGGTCAAGTCGATCTCCCTCCTCGCCGCGGCCGGCGCCGGCGCGCGGGTCGACCACTACTTCAGCCAGTGCGCGCGATGCTGGATGCGCGACTGCGCCTACCGCCGGACGGCCGCCCACAAGACCGTGCATCGCTAGCATTCCAGGCCCGCGGTAGCGTTTTGCCGCGCACCACGATCTGATAGGATGCGAGGATGCGGCGCGACAACGTCGTGATTGTTGGATTCATGGGCGCCGGCAAGTCGGTGTGCGGGCGGCTCCTGGCGCGCCGGCTCGGGCGCTGCTTCGTCGAGACCGACGACATGATCGTCGCGAGCGAGGGCCGCTCGATCCCCGAGATCTTCCGCGAGGCGGGCGAGGAGCGATTCCGCCAGCTCGAGGCCGAAATGCTCGACGCGCTGGCGCTGAAGTCGGGCGACGTCATCGCGACCGGAGGAGGCCTGCCGTGCCGCGAGGGCCGGATGGAGCGCCTGCGCGAGCTCGGCACCGTGGTCTGGCTCGACGGCGACGTGCGCGAGCTGCTCGCGCGCGCCCTCCGGGTCGGCGACCGGCCCATGCTGGACGGCCGGTCCGGCGACGAGATCGAGGAGCTCTACCGGTCGCGCCGGCCCTACTACGGGCAGGCGCACATCACGATCGACACGACGGGACGCAGCGCCGACCAGGTCGTCTCGCTCGTCCTGGCCGCCCTGCGGGACGCGCATGCCGTACGAGCTTAGCCGCCGTCTCGGTGCGGGCCCCCTGCTGTGCGACGGCGCCATGG
>QHSM01000180.1 GCA_003221595.1 Candidatus Rokuibacteriota bacterium
CCCGGCGCGAACCTCCGCCAGACGCTCGCGCGCGGCGGCGAGCGCGCCGTCCTGGTCGAGATGAGCCCACGCCCGGATGGCTCCGTCGAGCGCCCGGATGCGCGCGAGACATGCCGTGGTGAGCTCGACCGGACTCACCGAGCCGGCGCGGACCGCGTCCGCCGCCTCACGAAGGCCGAGCGCGAAGAGGTCACCGGATGGCATCGAGGACCTCGGCCACGACCTCGAAGCGTCCGAACGAGGGCATCAGGTAGGCGCCGGCGTAGCGCTGGCGCACAGCCCGGACCAGCTCCTGCGCCATCTCGATCCCGGCGCGGAGCGCGCCGTCGCCCGCGGGCGCCCGGCTCATCGGGGGCTGCTGCGGCACGACGCCCCAGCACATCGCGGCGATGCGCGTGGTGCTCGACCGGCGGCGGCCGGGGCGTCCGGAGACCAAGCGCCCGACGCTGACGGTCACCCCCGTGGCGGCGGGTGCGGAGCCCGGGCTTCGCGTCGCCCATCCGCCAACGGTGCTCGGCCGCAAGCTCGCGGCCCGCGAGTTCCTGGTCACCGTGGAGCTCGACCCGCCGCGCGGGCACACCGTCGAGAAGCTCGTCCAGGGCGCCAAGCTGCTGCGCGAGCGGGGCGTGGACATCGTCGACATCAACGACGGCTCGCTCGGGCGCGTCCGCATGGCGGTGCTGCCGACCGCGCTCCTCGTTCGGGACGCGACCGGACTCGACATCAACATGCACTTCACCTGTCGCGACCGGAACCTCATGGGCATCCAGGGAGACCTGCTGGGCGCCCACGCCCTCGACGTGCGCAACATCCTGGCGATGACCGGCGATCCGCCGCGCGCGGGCGACTATTCCAACGCCACCGCCGTCTTCGACGTCGACGGCGTCGGTCTCATCGAGATCCTTCGCCGGATGAACGAGGGACAGGACGCGACCGGGAGCAGCATCGGCGAGCCGACCTCGTTCTACGTGGGCGCCGCCCTGAACCCGGCGGCCGAGGACGTCGCCCGGGAGATCGACCGCTTCCACCGCAAGGTGCAAGCGGGAGCCCGCTGGGTGCAGACCCAGCCGGTGTACGACCTCGCCGAGCTCGACCGCTTCCTCGAGCAGGCCGGCGGCTCGCCCGTGCCGGTCCTGGTCGGTATCCTCCCGCTCCACAGCGCGCGTCACGCCGAGTTCCTCCACAACGAGGTCCCGGGCATCACGATCCCCGAGCCCATCCGCCGGCGTCTGCGCGAGGCCGGCGACGGCGCGCTCCGCGCCGGGATCGAGATGGCGCAGGAGCTGGTCCGGGCCGTGCGCCAGCGCTACGCCGGCGCCTACCTGATGCCCTCGTTCGGACGCTTCGAGGTCGTGGCCGAGGTCCTCGATGCCATCCGGTGACCTCTTCGCGCTCGGCCTTCGTGAGGCGGCGACCGCGGTCCGCTCCGGGTCGGTGAGCCCGGTCGAGCTCACCGAGGCATGTCTCGCGCGCATCCGGGCGCTCGACGGAGCCATCCGGGCGTGGGCTCATCTCGACCAGGACGGCGCGCTCGCCACCGCGCGCGAGCGTCTGGCGGAGGTTCGCTCCGGGCGGCTCCGCGGGCCTCTGCACGGAGTACCCGTGGGCGTGAAGGACATCGTCGACGTCGCGGGAATGCCGACGACCGGCGGCGCAAAGCCGTTCGCCCACACGCGCCCGGCCGTCGACGCGCCCGCGGTCTCGCGCCTGCGGGCAGCGGGCGCGATCATCCTCGGCAAGACCGTGACGACGGAGTTCGCCTATCGCGATCCGGCGCCGACGCGGAACCCGTGGAATCAAGGCCACACGCCCGGCGGGTCCTCGGCCGGCTCGGCCGCCGCGCTGGCGGCGCGGATGGCGCCGCTGGCGATCGGCTCCCAGACGGTCGGCTCGGTGCTGCGGCCGGCCGCGTACTGCGGCGTCGTCGGCTTCAAGGGCACGCACGGCCTCGTGCCGGTCGCGGGGGTCATTCCGCTCGCGTGGTCGCTCGACCACGTCGGCGTGCTCACCCGGTCGGTCGGCGACGCGGCCCTCGCCATGTCCGTGCTCGCCGGCCGGGCTCTCGACCCGCAACCCGTGAGCGCCCCGCGGATCGCGCTCGCCCCCGAGCTTCTGGAGCGCGCGTCGCCGGACGTGGCGGCTCACGTCCAGTCCGTCGCCGACGCCTTCGTCCGCGCCGGCGCGACGGTGTCGAAGGTCGAGCTTCCCGCGTCGTTTCGCGGGATCCACGCGGCGGGGCTGACCGTCCTCGAGGTCGAGGCCGCGGCCTATCACGCCCCCGCGTTCGCCAGGCACGCCGACGACTACAGCAAGGAGATGCGGAGTCTCATCGAGACGGGACTGCGTCACCCCGCGACGGCGTACGTCAACGCGAACCACGCTCGCCTCGCGTTCCGCGAGGACGTGATGCCGCTGCTGGAGGCGCACGACGCGCTCTTGTCTCCCACCGCGCCGGCGGCGGCGCCGGCCGGGCTCGGCTCGACCGGCGACGGCTCCCTCTGCGCGCCCTGGAGCAACGCGGGCGTTCCCGCGATCTCGCTGCCCAGCGGGATCGCCGCGTCGGGGCTCCCCCACGCGATCCAGCTCATCCAGGGCGCGGGGGCGTCGGCGCGCCTCCTCGGCGTCGCCGCCTGGTGCGAGCGGGCGCTCGCGTTCTCGCAGGCTCCGTCCGTCTAGCCGCCCGTGTTCGACCTCAAGATCGAGGGCGCGCAGGTCATCGACGGCACCGGGCGGCCCGGGGCCCGGACGGACGTCGGCATCAAGGACGACCGCATCGAGGCGATCGGCGACCTTCACCGCGAGGCTGCGGGCCGCAACCTGCACGCGTCGGGCAAGGTCCTGGCGCCCGGCTTCATCGACATGCACTCGCACTCGGACTGGCGGCTCTGGGAAAATCGCCGCGCCGAGTCGAAGGTGAGGCAGGGCGTGACCACCGAGGTGGTCGGCAACTGCGGATTCTCGCCGGCCCCGGTCTCCGACGAGTTCCTGGAGGATCTGCGCGGGTTCGCGCTCCACGTGCCGGCGGGCATGGACTTTCGCTGGCGGTCCGTCGGCGACTATCTCCGGGCGTTCGATTCGAGCGGCACCGCGCTCAACGTGATCCAGCTCATCGGGCACGGCACGCTGCGCGTGGCGGCGATGGGCTTCGCGCGGCGCGAGCCGACGCCGGCCGAGCTTCGTCGCATGCAGAAGCTGCTCGCCGATGGCATCGAGGACGGCGCCTGGGGGCTCTCCACCGGGCTGATCTATCCGCCCGGCTCCTACGCCACCACCGACGAGATCGTCACGCTCGCCGCCGTCGCCGGACGCCATCGCGGCTTCTACGCGAGCCACATCCGGGGGGAGGGGGCGACCCTGCTGGACGCCGTTCGGGAGGCGATCCACATCGGGCGCGAGGGCGACCTGCCGGTGCAGATCAGTCATGTTAAGGCCGCCGGGCGGCCGAACTGGGGTAAGGTGGCCGATGTGCTCGCGCTCGTCGATGCCGCGCGCGCCGAGGGACTCGACGTCATGGCCGACGTCTACCCGTACACTGCGTCCAGTACCATGCTGCGGGCGCTCCTGCCGGACTGGGCGCTCGAGGACGGGATCGACGCCATGCTCGGGCGCCTCGCCGATCCCGACTCCCGCGCGCGTATCCGCCGCGACATCGAGTCGCCGGCGACCGGCCAGAGCCTCGTCGATCGCATCGGGTGGGAGAACGTGATGATCGCGTCTTGCGTCAAGCGCCGGGACGCCGAGGGAAAGCGCGTCATGGCCGACGTCTACCCGTACACTGCGTCCAGTACCATGCTGCGGGCGCTCCTGCCGGACTGGGCGCTCGAGGACGGGATCGACGCCATGCTCGGGCGCCTCGCCGATCCCGACTCCCGCGCGCGTATCCGCCGCGACATCGAGTCGCCGGCGACCGGCCAGAGCCTCGTCGATCGCATCGGGTGGGAGAACGTGATGATCGCGTCTTGCGTCAAGCGCCGGGACGCCGAGGGAAAGCGCCTCTCCGAGATCGCGGCCGGCCGCGGCGTGGACGCGGTGGACGCCGCGCTGGAGCTGCTCGTCGCCGAGGGCGGGAAGGGCTCCATGATCCTCTTTCAGCTCGACGAGCAGGACCTCAGGCGCGCGCTCGTGCACGAGGCCGTCATGATCGGCTCCGACGGCTCGGCGCTCGCGCCCAGCGGCGCGGCCGGCGGCAAGCCGCACCCGAGGAGCTACGGCACATTCCCGCGCGTCCTGGGCGAGTACGCGCGCGAGGAGCGCGTGTTGACTCTGCCCCAGGCGGTGCACAAGATGACGGCTCTTCCGGCGCGCCGTCTCGGGCTCAAGGACCGGGGTGTCATCGCCGTCGGGAAGCGGGCCGACCTCGTGGTCTTCGACGCCCGCCGGGTCAGCGACCGCGCCACGTACCAGGAGCCCCACCAGTACCCATGAAGAGCGGGCAAGCGTCGCGCGAGCTGCTGGCGCCGATCTCCGCCGCGCCGTCGGTGACGGAGGGGCTCCGAGAGGCTCTGCGCCGGCTGGTGGCCGTCACCGGCTCGACCGCGGGCGTCGTCGCGCTCCTGCCGCAAGACCATGCGCCCATCGTCGTCGCGCGCGGTAGCAGCGCGCCGCTCCCGCTCCGGCGATGGCTGACGGACGTCACGGCGTCGCCCGTGCGCGGGACGCGACTCACCCGTGTCGTGCCGCCGGGCTCCTCCCGGAGCCGGCCGGCGGCTCTCCTGAGGGCGCCGCTCGATGCGGGAGGCCGGCGGGTTGGCGAGCTGGCCCTTCTCGGCCGCGTGGGGAAGCTGACGGCCGCGGCCTTGCCGGCGAGCTTTCCCCGCGAGCTGGGGGCGGCCATCGACCGCCGGTGCGATCTCGAGCGGCTGGCACGGCGCGCCGAGGTCGTCAACGGGCTCATGACCCTGCTGGCGTCGCCGCACACGCTCGAGGAGGTGTTCGCCGCGTTCGCCGATGGCGTCGCGCGGCTGGTGCGGTTCGACGCGATCAGCGTGGCGCTGCTCGACGCCGAGCGCGGCGCCTTTGAGAGCTTCGACCTGGCGGCCGGCCCGCTTCCGGGATCTCCGGCTCCCGGGACCTGGACACCCCTCGAGGGAACTCTGCTGGAGCGCGTGGTGGCCACCGGCGCTCCCGTACGCATCGACGATCTCGAGCACGACGATACGCCGGAGGCGAGCCGGCGCGTGTTCGCCGACCGCGGCTACCGGGCGCTGACGCTGGTGCCCCTGTCGTCCGGCACCGTGTTCGGCGCCGTCGCGCTTGCCACCACGCGTCCCGGCGCTCTGCGCGACGCCGACCTCGAGGTGGTCGCCGAGATCACGCGCCCGCTCGCCCTGGGCATCGAGCGGTGGCGCCTCGCCGACGAGAGTCGCCGCCGGGCGCGGGAAACCCACGCGCTCCTCGAGGCGGGCCGGGCCGTCACCGCCAGCCTCGACGTCGGGCGGACCATCCGGGTCCTCCTGGAAGAGGCGCGCGGCGTCCTCGGGGTCGACTCGTGCGGATTGCTGACGATCGATCCCGGGACAGACGAGCTCGTGATGGCCGCGAGCCTCGACGTGCCGGCCGCCCTGGTGTCGACGATCCGGCTGCGCCTGGGCGAGGGGATCACAGGTCTCGCGGTGCAGCAGCGGCGTCCGATGCAGAGCCCCGACCTGTGGGCCGACGCACGCGTGATGTATCCTCACCTGGCGCGCGGCAGCGGCTTCCGCTCGATGCTCGTGGCGCCGTTGATCCGGGGCGAGCACGCGATCGGCGCGATCAGCGTCCTGCGGCACGACGTTCACGAGTTCTCGGCGCACGAGGAGGAGCTCCTGGTGGCGCTGGCGAGCCAGGCGGCGATCGCGCTGGAGCACGCCCGTCTCTACACCGAGCTGGAGGGGATGGTCGCCGATCGCACCCGCGAGCTCGACGCCCAGAAGCGGTTCGTCGAGGTGGTGCTGGAGACGATGCCCATCGGAGTCCTCGTGCTCGACGGTCACCTCAACGTGGTCAGGATCAACCGCGCCGGTGCCCGCGCCCTGGCGTGTGCCTCCGACGCTCACGGTCCGCTCGCCCAGTTCCTGCCTCACGACACGGGTGCGCCGGTGCTGGAGTTTCTCGGGGCGGCCTTCAACAGCCGGCGCGGCGGCTCGGTCGAGGGGGAAATGATCATCGCCGGCGACGCCAAGATCTTCCGGTTCACCGTGGCGCCCGTCGTGGTGTCGAGCGATCGCGGCGCCTACGCGGTCGTCCTGGTGGAGGACATCACGAGCGCGAAGGGGCTCGAGCGCCAGATGCTTCTCACGGAACGGCTCACGACGGCGGGCCGGCTCGCTGCGGGGGTCGCGCACGAGCTGAACAACCCGCTCGCGACGATCGCCGGGTGCGCCGAGTCGCTCCAGGGACAGCTGGGGTCGGTCGATCAGCGCGCGCTGGCGGAGCACGCCGACTTCCGCCATTACCTCGGTCTGATCGAGGAAGAGGCCTACCGCTGCAAGGAGATCACCGGAAGCCTGCTCCAGTTCGTGCGTGACCCGGGCAGCCGCCGGGAGCCCACCGACCTGAACGCGGTCGTGCTCAAGGCGGTCGAGCTCCTGGCGCACCAGTCCCGCTTCGCCGCCAGCCGGGTGACGACCGACCTCGACCCCGCGCTGCCGCCCCTCGCAGTCAACGAGGGACAGCTGCGCCAGGTGTGCCTCGGGCTCGCGTCGAACGCGCTCGAGGCGATGGAGGGCCGGGGGATGCTGACGATTCGCTCGCGCCGGGCTCACGGCTCGATCGAGATCGAGCTCGAGGACGAGGGCCCCGGGATTTCCGAGGAGAACCTCGCCCGCATCTTCCATCCCTTCT